>NZ_JBFRTN010000003.1:43005-64384 GCF_041474095.1 Vibrio sp. 10N.222.54.A3 | reverse complement strand
AGTTATTTAAAACTTTAAAATCAACAACTTAAAAACATAAAAATTGATAAAAAACTTAAGATGGAAAAATATACAGATCGGGATCACGTTATTTCACGAAGAAAAATTAGATCTAGATAGTTGAATCACATCTGATTTAGAGTTTTTTACAGGGGGCTTATTTTTTGAAGAGAATAATGAGAAGCGCGTCACTTTTGGGATTAAAGTCACCTTATGTGCATTGTTGATGATATGACCAAAGGCGATTTCTATATGTTTCAGTTTTGGATATGCACCTAATTCGCAGTAAACAAAAAGAGCTCCCGTTTTATCTTGAATAAGATAAAGGTCAGGAGCTCTTCTACTAATAGTGCTTATCGATTATTTAACTGAGGTCACTCGACTTACTTTCTCACCACTTTCTGAAATAGAGCGGATGTAAGTCTCACCAGAAACTGATGGACGTTGTTGCTCATCGTATGTTAGCCAGTTTTCGCCATCAGCAGAGTATTGCAGCTCTACACCTGGGAATTGAACGTTCATCGCTAGCTTACCGTCAACAACCTTCGCACCTGGAACTGGTAGTCGGTAATCAATACCCGCTTTTTCTAGCTTAGCTAGCTCACGTTGACCAAGAATATTCGCGAAGCGATTAAAGTCGCTGTTCAACGCTTGCTTATTCACTAAGTTAGTTTCTTGAGAGTATTCAACACCAACCTTGTAGTCGTTTTCCCAATCTGCTCGGTGCCATGCGCGCTCTGCTGCTGCCAATACGCGAGGGAACACCATGTATTCATATTGCTCGTCAGTACGTACTGTTTCTGACCAAAGTTGAGCTGACAGACCGTAGAAAGGTTTCGCTTCAACCTCACCTTTACCAGTAAAACCATTGCCATCACGGTCTAATGATGTTTCTGCGTTTTGTGGCATGTTTTCTGGTGCGAAGCCAAACATCTTACGAGTATCGGTTGCACGTGTTGCCCAGTAGTAACCACGCTCAGCTGCATCAACTTCGTATGGCATATCCATGTATACGTAGTCTGGGTTAGAGACAATCACGTCATACCCTTTTGCTGACCAATCGTATACTGATGAAGTTCCGCCCCAGTAAAGAACGTCCCAGAAGTTCACGCGTGTACTTTCGGTCGCAAATGCTTCCTCGCCTTCGCTGTATTTCAGACCATCTTGCCATGCTTGGAAGTGGGGAATACCCTTCTCAGCAACAATCTTAGAAACCTGTTCTGCGAAGTGGCTTGGTAGATGACCGAAATCGCTTACAGTACCATCAGCGATCAATGACTGACATTGTGGTGATTGTTGGAACGGCTTATCTTGCTTAGACAAATCGATGTTGCCTTTCCAAGCCACTTTATCTTCTGCATTAATATCTTGTAAGCCTGCGCCTAACTTGATGTTTTTCGCTTCATCGCCGCCGAAGTGCCAAGTCGTTAGCGGTACGCCCGCTTCTTGGTGCATTGCCGCCACTTCAGAGATTACTTTATCGACGAAGTGAGTTGATGACTCCATACATGGGTTAATGAAGCTTTGCTTATCGTAGAACTGAACCGTGGTTACATTCGATGTATCTTGCGGATCCATCAAGCGGTATTCGTTCGCTTCTGCTTCTTTGCCTTCCGCCATGAGACGAGTGTAACGCGCTTCCATTGATACCACAGCTGAACGAGCGTGTGCTGGCATATCAATTTCAGGGATAACTTCGATGCTGCGCGCTTTAGCGTAGCTTAGGATCTCGACGTAATCCGCTTTACTAAAGAAACCAGAGCCAAAGTTGTCTGTTGTTGGACCAGAACCTAGCTGAGGCAGTAAGCAGCTTTGTTCATCCAAATCAAAACAACGATTAGACCCTACATCCGTTAGCTCTGGTAAACCTGGAATTTCTAAACGCCAACCTTCATCATCCGTTAGGTGAAGGTGCAGTTTATTCATCTTGTATGCCGCCATTTGATCTAGCGTTGCTAGGATGGCATCTTTTGAGTGGAAGTTTCGAGCAACGTCCACCATCACACCACGATAATCAAAGCGCGGCGCATCTTTAATTGACAGTTGTGGTAATGATTCAGCGTTCTGACTATCTATTAGGCCAAAAATAGACTGAACTGCGTAGAAAGCACCCGTTTTATCAAACGCTTTAATTGCAATCCCCTCTTCCGAGATGCTTAGTTCATAAGCGCCAGATTTTGCTAAATCACCCGTAAACTGAGTAGGAACAACAGCGACACTCACAGGTAGGTCGCCACTCACATCTACGTTTACCACATCTGCACGTTCTTCAATTGCTGCGAATTGCTCAGCGTCGAATGCGTCTTTAGGTAGGGCAATACCACCAGCAATGCTAACTGAACCTTCACCGGCTTCTACCGACATTGGCGTTGGTAGTAAAGTAGTTGATACATCTTGCGTTGCTAGATCAGCATTCTTTTCAAAACGCGTCACCGCTGTCGCCATTACGTTATTATCATCAGGCGTACGCTTAAGGTTATTACCCTCTAGACCAGTTACGAACGATGCAACATCTTCTGTATTCAATGATGCAATCATCTTAGGTTCTGCGTTTGGCGCCGTCACGAATGCACCTGGCATAAAGTCAGTTTCAAACAGTTGCCAGTATTCACTCGTTAACGGAAGAACCACTTCTTCACCAGCCGCAAAGCCGTCAAATTTTTCAGTAGGTTCTAGCTTGTGAAGGTCACCAGTAACGCGAGTGATCTTAAATTGCTCATTATCAACATCTAAAATAAGACGAATACTGTGGAAGTAGATGCTCCAATCTTTAGAGTCAATCGCTTCACCGTCATTGGTTAGCGTCATGTTCACTTTATTACATGACGCCCATTCAGCACCTAGGTCCTGACAAGCCAAGCCTTCATTCGCACCATGATTAGTTAGAATTTCGTACTGAACATCAAGATTATCAGCTAGTGCATTCACTACTTTTTGTTCTGGTGCTTGCGTTACTGCACAACCTGTTAGGCCAGCCAATACCGCTACAGATAGTAAGTTTCTCTTCAACATCGTATTCACCCATAAATTAAAAATTGAGTAAGAAGCAAAATGGAGCGCTTCGAAAGTTAGATAAACTATATGGGCTTATTTTTTACCGTGAATTAAATCGAGCTAATAAAGTGATCGGCTTCAAATCTCAAAAATATTGATAAATTTAATTTAAATAAAATCATCAAGTTACAAGCAACGGCACTTCCGTCATTTTAATTTTGACGTAAAATTTGAGAAATGAATCACAATCTTTTTTACCGATTTCATAAAATCGTGTCATTGGTAGTCAGAAAGGATTTAGAGTTTCAGCGTATTATTATACTTTTCGTACAAACAACGTGACATTGTTCTCAAAAAAAACCGTTAAAAAACATCGTCAAAATCGATTTTAACGAGTTTAATACTTCCTTAAGGAGCTCCCTTTGCGTCCACTCTGGTACATGGTTTTATTCGTTCTCGCTTTTTCAGCTAGGCAAGCGGTCGCCGAGCCCCTTTATTGGCAAGCACAAAAGGATGATCTGACACTCACTATCTTAGGTTCAGTGCACGTTGGAGACGAGAGTATGTACCCCCTTCCTTCGGCGATCACCGACGCGCTAAAAAACAGTGATGGCTTAATTATCGAAACGGATATCAGAAAGTCTGATGGCGTTGTATATCCCCGCAACAAACTCACGACTGCCGATGTACTCAATACAGAACAGCTGCAATTATTAACCGACATATCAAAATCATTGGGCATGCCGACGCAACAACTGCTTCGCTCACCGCCTTGGGCAACTTCTCTCTCCATACAAATGCAGCAGTTAAAAAACCTTGGTTATGGCTCCGCCAGCGGCGTTGATGCGACGCTAGCGAACAAAGCGACTACCCAAGATGTTCCGGTTATCAGTTTGGAGCCTCTGCAATTCCAAATAGACCTGATGACAAAACAAAAGGATGACGGTAAGGAATGGTTAGTCAGTAGCCTAGAAGAATTTGACCAAACTGATCGTGTGGTTCATTGCCTGATTGAAAGCTGGAAAGCGGGCGATTTAGCGAAGCTGGAAGCCTTCTCAGAGCTATCAGAGATGTCACCTGAACTTGAGAAAGCGTTCTTAACCGATCGCAACATAGACTGGGCAAACAAGCTATCCGCCAATAATTGGAAACTTAAGTCTAAAGGGAACTACTTGATAGTAGTTGGCACCTTGCACCTAATTGGAGAAGGTAACCTTATACAGTTATTAGAAAAGAAAGGTTTCAGTGTCATCCAGCAATCGCAAAGCCAACCAGCCCAATGTCAATTTGCGGCTAGCCCAAAAGGCTAACAATACTCACCTCATTTTGTTTTCGTTATAAAAGCATTTCCTTAATAACAGAATCTTTACATTTAATAGCACCATTGCGGTGCTATTATCTTCCGCTCTTTTTTCCTATGGCGTTGTTCTAATGAAACCAGTACTTTTTGCTTTCCCTTTAGCCCTCACGATGCTGATGACCTCAATAGCCTCAGCCAAAGAAACATGCACCATCGAACAGTTTCAGGCGATAGACATACAACCGGATACTAAAGGCGGTGTATTAGATAAAGAAAGCGGACAGTTTTTGATTACTGAGAAACCACCGATGCGCTGCGCCAATATTACATTCACAACATCTACAACACGAAACCGTATCGCAAGCCAGATGAACAACAATTTTGAAGCAAACTTTTACGACAACCAAATGGGAAGCTCTCACTCGGTGACGTTTGATGAAGATGAAGTAAAGGCAGGTTACATTCGAATAGGCCCGAATAAGCCAGCGGAAGCGTATGTTTGTTTTGTTACTTCAGAGACTCCAATCAAAAACATCACCTGTGATGTCAAGTAAACAGGTTTGGGGCTACTGGCTATTGGGTCAACCCTTGTCTCTATAAAGGGCATTTAGAACAACAAGAGATTCCCGACTCGCTCTAGGGAATGACGTACATACCGGAAAGCAAAAAAGCCGTAGCACCTTCTACTACAAAGAGTGCTACGGCTTTCTTTTATGTGGTCGGTGAAGAGCTATTTTGAACATCAGGCGAACCCCACCTAGGTTCAAATCCCATTTCCCTTCCCCTGAAACGACGAAAGCCTGCTCAATGAGCAGGCTTTCTAAATGTGGTCGGTGAAGAGGGATTCGAACCCCCGACCCTCTGGTCCCAAACCAGATGCGCTACCAAGCTGCGCTATTCACCGAGATATCTAACTGGCTCATTGCCTGTCGATGGAGCGTATAATACGGGTTCTGAATTTATCCGCAAGGGCTTTTTCTCATATTTATTGCGATTTTGAATCGTTCGAACAAAAGACATACAACAACGAGCATGATGTGACGAAAAACACACAGTTACCAACAAGTATTTAACTTATGAAACAGGATTGATCCAGATCAGTGAATTGATAATGCTTGTTAATACACTAAGCCATGTCATATAACTTTGAGGTATACACATGGACTTTTGGCTAGATCTCCTATTTGGTAATGCGGTGGGACTATCTTCAATGATAGTAATCTTCGGGGCTCTGGGTCTCATGATGTTCTATGGAGGCTTCTTCATATACAAAGTTATGACTGAAAAATCTCCTCACTAGAATCGCTCTGCCTAAATCATTTACTTTTAAGTATTCTTTTACTTTATAAGTAAATGTCAAAACGCTTTGCACCGGAGCAGACTTATTGTCTTCTCCGGTTTTTTCATTTTTAAACCTAACCTCAACTTAGGTATACTTACCCTATCCTTCTCCAACTTGAGATACACACTATGTCTCATGATGATGACTTAGATCTATTCCAAGAAATGATGGGCGATGTTAAACGTATCGACCATGACACCGCTGAACACCAGAAAGTACACCGAGTCACCGAATCTCACCTTGCTAAGCGTGAAGCCGCTATGTGGCTGTCTGACGACGAGAAAGACTACTTATCATTAGACTATTCGCCAATGATCAAGCCAGACGATGTTGTTGCTTATAAAAAAGACGGTGTACAAGAAGGCGTATACAAAAAGCTGCGCCTAGGAAAATACCCTATTCAAGCCAAGCTCGACCTTCATAGGAAAACACTGAAAGACGCACGTAACGAAGTGCTTTCATTTTTGCGTCAGTGTTTAAGAATGGATGTTCGTACCGTCATCATTGTTCATGGTAAGGGTGAGCGTTCGAATCCACCTGCAATGATGAAAAGCTACGTGGCAAATTGGCTAACACAAATCAACGACGTTCAATGTGTTCATTCTGCTCAGCAATTTCATGGTGGTACGGGCGCAGTCTACGTAATGCTCAGAAAGAGTAATGAGAAAAAGCTAGAGAACAGAGAGCGCCATCAAAAACGCACCAGTTAATAGGTTGAGATAGATAAATGGACTAGTAACGATTTTGCATCAAGATCGATATTTCGTGCCTAGACTCACACCAAGTGCTAAAATTACCTCAGTTAACGAATTTCAACTCAAAGCAACTATCCAAAGGTTGCTTTTTGTTTATCTATATTTCCGTTGTGAAACGCTAAGAGAATATCATGTCACAAGAATCCCAAGCTAAACGCCTTAATAAATACATCAGTGAAACTGGTTTTTGCTCACGCCGCGAAGCCGATAAGCTCATTGATGCAGGCCGAGTTACTATTAACGGTAAGATCCCTGAAATGGGTACTAAAGTCTTGCCAGGTGATGATGTTGAGATCGACAATAAGCCTGTTCGCTCAAAAGAGAAGCCGATTTACATTGCTCTTAATAAACCAACAGGTATCACCTGTACGACTGAGCGTGATATTCCTGGCAACATCGTCGACTTTATCGGCCACCACAAACGTATTTTCCCGATTGGTCGTCTAGATAAGCCTTCTGATGGTCTTATCTTCTTGACCAACGATGGCGACATCGTAAATAAAATCCTACGTGCAGGTAACAATCACGAGAAAGAATACGTGGTGCGTGTAGATAAGCCGATTACGACTGAGTTTTTGAAGCAAATGGGCGCTGGTGTCCATATTCTCGATACTGTTACCTTGCCATGTAAGGTCGAGAAAGAGACCAAGTTCTCATTCCGAATTACACTAACACAAGGCCTTAACCGCCAAATTCGCCGTATGTGTGAAGCGCTCGGTTACGAAGTATTTAAGCTGCGCCGTGTTCGTATTATGAATATCTCACTAGACGGTATTCCTAACGGCAAATGGCGCTACCTGAGCGACGAAGAGATCACTGAGATCTTAGCGATGTGTGAAGGCTCAGTAAGTACGGAAGATGCGTCAAAAATGAACGCGAAAGGTCAACGCATTCATAAAGCGACTGACGCGAAACTTTTTGACAGCCGTGAAGAGAACCAAGCTTCAACAGCGCGCCGTAATCAAAACGAGAACCGTACTCGCACTTACCGCGGTAACAATGCGGATGAATTCCGTCATGCACCTAACTCAAAGCGTGGCCGCAATTCATCAAATGGTGAAAGCGGTGGTAATACCGAGAACTGGAAATCAAACTCTCGTTCAGAGCGTTCTAATTCAGATAGAAATCGTTCGGATCGCAATCGCACAGATCGCGATAATACCGATCGTAGAAGCGGGAAGCCGGCAAACCGCAGCCAAGATTCAAACAGACCGAACAAACCTGCACCAAAGCGTGTTGGTGGTACTTTAGGTCTGAAGAAGTAGTCTGAATCAGTAAGACGAGACTCTCGATATAAAAACGCCCGCTAGATTAGTCTAGCGGGCGTTTTTGTTGGTCATTCGATAGTTTTATCATCATGACGACGACAATCTATAAACATAAATCAGCAAACTGGCCGCGAGTCAGAAGTGTTAAGTCTTTTGGGTCTAATTCAATCTCTAGCCCACGCTTACCTGCACTCACACATATCGTTTCAAAATCTGTCGCACTGGAATGAACGAAGGTAGGCAGTGCTTTCTTCTGTCCAAGCGGACTAATGCCACCAACAACATAACCCGTGGTTTTCTGAGCAATCTCAGGATCGGCCATCTCTGCTTTTTTGCCTTTCGCTGCTTTAGCGGCAAGCTTTAGATTTAGCTTCTGGTCGACAGGAATAACGGCAACCGCCAAATCTTTCGCCACACCATTCAAGCAGAACAACAGCGTTTTGAATACACGTTTGGGATCTTGACCAAGCGCTTCAACGGCTTCTAAACCATAGTTCGTATTATTGGCATCATGATGGTACTGATGCACGCTATGAGCGATTTTCTTTTTCTTGGCGAGATTGATTGCTGGGGTCATAACAAATCCAAACGATAGATAAACAAAAAGCGACGCCGAGGCGTCGCTTTAGTTAAATTTATCATGGTGCTAGAGTCAATCTAATTTAGCACCTATTGATACAATTGCTTGGATTCCATTACTTGTAAACCATTTGGCCTGAAGGCGCGTACTTGTTCACGTCAACCGGGCTGTTTGCTTCTAGGTACTCTTTCAGTACTTCAGCATCAACAAAACCAGTATTTACGTAACCTGGGTGATCAGACAGTTTAGGGTAACCGTCACCACCAGCAGCGTTAAAGCTTGGTACTGTGAAACGGTAAGTTTCGTCTAGACGAAGCTGTTTGCCACCGATGAATACATTCGATACTTCACCGTTCGCTACTGTCATAGAGATACCAGCAAACTGAGCGTAAGCACCAGAATCGATTGGTTTAGTCGCTACTACATTTAGGTAATCCAGAACTTCTTTACCCGTCATGTCTGTGTAAGTCAGGATGTTTGCAAAAGGCTGTACCTTCAGTACATCTTTGTAAGTAACATTACCGGCTTCAATTGAGTCACGAACGCCACCAGAGTTCATCACAGCGAAGTCTGCTTTTGCACGCTCCATGTGAGAAATCGCAATCAAACGACCTAGGTTGGTCTGTTGGAAACGAACGACGTTACGATCGCCTTCAAGCTTGCCATTTGTCTCAGCGATTTGAACTTCTAGCTGTGCCTGACCTTGCTCTTGGAAAGGACGTAGGAATTCAAGTAGCTCTGGGTCTTGTGCGATTTCATCTTGAATAAGAACACGTTGCTTCTTACCGTCGATCTTAACTTTCTTCTTAAGGTTAACTGGAATCAGGTCGTAGCTAACCATCTCTAGCTCGCCATTACGGAATTCGTAATCAGCACGACCTACGTACTTGCCCCACTCGTGAGCTTGAACGATGTAAGTACCGTTCTGTACGTCAGGCTTACACTCATCACCCGGCTTGAAGTTTTTCTTCGCAACGTTAGGGCCTTCCATACATACAGGCTCTTGAGAGTGACCACCAACGATCATGTCTAGATCGCCTTCGTTTAGGTAACGAGCAAGTGCGACATCACCCGGAGCATTAACACCGCGTTGGCCATTTTCGTAGTGACCCATATGAGTCACAGCAAAGATTAGATCCGGTTTTTCTGTTTCTTTAAGTTCAGCGATTAGCTTCTTCGCTTCTTCTTTAGGATCACGGAAGTCGATGCCTGCGATAAATTCAGGGTTACCAATCTTTTGGGTATCTTCAGTTGTTAAACCAATAACCGCAATCTTGATGCCTTGCTTTTCGAACATCTCGTAAGCTTGGAACTTACGTTCACCTGTCGCTTTATCGTAGATGTTTGCAGATAGCATTGGGAAGTTAGCCCAGTCGATCTGCTTTTGTAATACGTCTAAAGAGTTATCAAACTCGTGGTTACCCAATGCCATGGCATCGTAACCAATTTTGTTCATACCTTTAAAATCAGGTTCTGCGTCCTGAAGGTCTGACTCTGGAACACCCGTGTTGATGTCACCGCCAGATAGAAGCAACACGCTACCGCCTTCTGCTTCAACTTCTGAACGAAGTTGGTCAACTAGCGTTTTACGTGCAGACATGCCGTATTCGCCATATTTATTCTGCCAGAAACGACCATGGTTATCGTTTGTGTGAAGAATCGTTAGCTTGTAAGTTTCGTCTTGGTTCCAATCATGAGCTGATTGAGACGCACACCCAGCTAGAGTAGCTAGAATTGCAGCACTTAGTGCTGTCTTTAGAATAAGGCGTTGCTTCATTGTCATACCTTTGAACTTTTTAGGGAATCCACTGCTTTTTATAATCTATTGCGACCCCTTTCCTGGAGTTCGAACAATAAGACTTCAACATGACTAATCTTAAATTAACATTCTAGATGTAACACGACGATTTCATATTTATGTCGAATTGGTCACGCATAGGTCAACAGTTAAGTGTAACAAAATTATGAGATTACACTCAAACTTCCCCTGCATCACAAGCAATCGTTTACTTACAAAGTGTGATGAATATCAGCAATTTACTGCAAACAGGACTGACCTCACACTCATATAAGAGTTTCTTAGGTAATAACCCGCCACGTTAACAACTCTTTAAATGAACGGTTTATGTTCGGCTGCTTTTACGAGATTAAAAAAAGCCCAATTCAGAGAACTGGGCTTTCTTAGATCAACTTTGTGAAATAACGTTTCCGTTACTTCACATCCATCTCAATTATTTAATATCAATATGCTCAAAGCCTTTGATAAGGTCATCAAGTGCTTTCATCTGCTTCAAGAACGGCTCTAGTTTGTCTAGAGGTAGCGCAGATGGGCCATCACAACGAGCTTGGTCTGGGTTTGGGTGAGCTTCAATGAACAGACCCGCAATACCCGTAGCAAGACCCGCTTTAGCAAGTTCAACCGTTTGCTCACGACGACCGCCAGATGCAGCACCTGATGGGTCACGCATTTGTAGAGAGTGCGTCACGTCGAAGATGATTGGGCTACCGTTTGAAGACTTCTTCATTACGCCAAAGCCAAGCATATCCACAACAAGGTTATCGTAACCCATGCAAGCGCCACGCTCACAAAGGATGATGTTGTCATTACCGCACTCAGCGAACTTATCAACGATGTTGCCAACTTGATTCGGGCTCATGAACTGAGGCTTCTTCACGTTGATTACTGCGCCAGTCTTAGCCATTGCTTCAACAAGATCAGTTTGACGAGCTAGGAATGCAGGTAGTTGGATTACATCAACCACATCCGCAACAGGCTGAGCTTGAGCTTCTGTGTGGATATCAGTAATGATCTTCACGCCGAAAGTATCTTTCAGCTCTTGGAAGATTTTGAGACCTTCTTCCATTCCTGGACCACGGTATGAATGAACTGAGCTGCGGTTCGCTTTATCAAAAGACGCCTTAAATACGTAAGGGATGCCCAGCTTCTCGGTTACTTTTACATAGTGCTCACAGATCTGCATAGCAAGATCGCGAGATTCAAGAACGTTCATGCCTGCAAATAGCGTAAATGGCTTGTCGTTAGCAATTGGCATATCGCCAATATGAACTGTTTTCTGTTCCATCATATTCTCTCTAAATAATTATTAATTAGTGAACGACCACTGTCTTTTCGTTCATGACGTTCACTTGAGATTTCAGTAACTCAGATGCCGGGTCATCTGGGCATTGGTCGATAAAGTATTGATAATCGGTTGCGGCTACTTGGTGACAGTCTAGCTGCTGATAGATAAAACCGCGGTCACGGATTTCATATGGGTCATCAGGTACAAACGTCAAAGCAAGGTCAGTACACTTCAATGCAAGTGTATAACGCTCTTCTCGCAGTAGTGCACTCTTGAGCAGGGCTAACCACTTACCAATAATTGTTGGGTGGTCGGCGACTTCTAAGTGCTCAGGTTTCACCTTAGCTAATGGGCCATCATGGCCAATTAACCATGCTCGCAGCGTTTGTTCGCCAACATACTCACCGTTATAAGGGTTAATATAGGCTGCAGCTTGCCCGTACCAACTTACTTTAAGTAAGAATTGAGTCGGGAAAGAGACGCCCTCTACAGGAAAGCCTAGCTTGCGACCTAGAAAAAGAAAGATCGCCCCCAGACTCACTGGAATGCCTTTCTTTCTCTCAAGCACTTTATCGATGAACGCGTTTTCCGAAGAGAAATACGCATCTTTATCGCCAGCAAAACCCCATTCATAAAAGAATAGTCGAATAAAAGATTCAAACTTCTGCTGTTCATCGGTTTCATTAACCAAAGCAAACTCGGCGTCTTTTAACAATCTCACCAGCTCTTGCTCTGCCCAACTGTCTTGAGTTTCTGGGTTAATCGCTTTATTTAAGATCAATGCACCTTCAGCTAACTCTAGCTGGTCAAAGTCTTCATCAAAAAATTCGTACATAGATAGTTAACCGAAATAAGGAGATAATTAACCGAAAAATGTTGGTGTCTTGGTCATTGCGATTTTGCCTGCCATCGCTAACCAGCCAAGCGCACCAAAGAAAGAGAATACTCTCAGTAGCTTGTTTTTACCTAGCTTAAGCGCAAAGAAACCTAATGCGATGTAAGCCATAACACAAGTTAGTTTTTCGGTTAACCATGGTGCTGCTGGTGTAAATGGAATAAAGCCAGTGATGAAAATCAAACCAATACCCGATAGCAATAGCAACGAGTCATTGATATGAGGGAAACGCTGCAAGAAAGGATGCTTAAGCTTAGGTGAGTTAGCCATCATAAGAGCGAAACGAATCGAGAGAAGTAGCGCACTTATAGCAATCGTTAATAGGTGAAAATGTTTTAGACCTTCGTACATGGTATTCCTTTATATTTTTATATGTGCTTTCGTTAACACGAGCCTCACAATACCCGTTAATGCTCTGTAGTTCTGCATAAAATCTCTGTATTTCTGCGTTAAATGCATTATCGGGTTAAATGTATTGTCGAGTTAAAGGTATCAATTTAGCAAGTTCATCATCCATTGCTCACAAGACGATTAACAATCACTAACTATGAACAGTAACGACCCAATGTCACTCGGTCATTACCACCGTAATCTTTCTCTGTGACAACATCGAGATAACCGAGCGCCTGCATAATCTCACGAACTGCCAAACCTTGGTCATAGCCGTGTTCAAATGCTAACCAACCTTCATTTTCCAAAAAGCCACGTGCGTTTTCAGAAATGTATCGAATATCTGCAAGCCCTTTCTCTTCAGCAACCAGTGCTGTGATCGGCTCAAAACGCACATCGCCTTGAGACAAATGAGGATCATTCTTCTCAATGTATGGCGGGTTAGAAACAATCAGAGAGAATTTCACAACGCCTTCAGAGCTCAAAGGCTCAAACCAACTACCATGCAAAAAAGTCGCATTGGTGATGTTGAGACGCTGTGCATTCTCTGTCGCAAGCTGCTGCGCTTCAGGGCGAAGATCAATACCCGTCACCTGTCGATTCGGCATCTCAGACGCTAATGCTAACGCGATAGCACCTGTACCTGTCCCTAAATCGAGAATCGCGCCTTGCTTGCCAAAGGTTTTATCCAACGCTACTTCAACCAAACGCTCGGTATCTGGGCGTGGGATTAATGTAGAAGGGGAAACTTTTAACGGCAGTGACCAAAACTCACGCTCACCGATAATGTAAGCCACAGGCTCACCGGTTAAGCGACGTTTTAGAAGGGCATTGAATTCAGACTCTTGCTCAGAGGTGAGATGCTTCTCAGGCCAAGTCAGTAGGTAAGATCTTGGTTTATCTAAGGCGTGACAAAGCAGTACCGCGGCATCAATAGAGGGTGATGTGTTATCACCCTCTTGAAGCTTTACGATTGCTGCTTTTAAAGCACTTTCAACCGTATATGCTGACTGCATACTGGTTAGTTGTTCTCTGCAAGTGCAGCAAGCTGATCGGCTTGGTGCTCTTGAAGTACAGGATCAAGCAAGCTTTGCATGTCACCTTCAAGTACTTCGTTAAGACGGTAAATTGTAAGGTTGATACGGTGATCCGAAACACGGCCTTGTGGGTAGTTGTACGTACGAATACGGTCACTACGGTCACCCGAACCTAGTAGGTTACGACGTGTATCAGAAACCGCTGCCGCGCGGCGCTCTTCTTCTGCTTGAACAATACGAGCAGCAAGAACAGCCATCGCTTTCGCTTTGTTTTTATGCTGAGAACGCTCGTCCTGACACTCTACTACTGTACCCGTTGGTAAGTGAGTAATACGGATTGCTGAATCCGTGGTGTTAACGTGCTGACCACCCGCGCCTGATGCACGGAAAGTATCAATTTTAAGGTCGCCCGCTTTGATTTCTGGAAGATCCGCTTCTGGGATCTCAGGCATAACCGCAACCGTACATGCTGACGTGTGAACACGGCCTTGAGATTCGGTTTCAGGTACACGTTGTACACGGTGACCGCCTGACTCAAACTTCATGGTGCCGTAAACAGCGTCGCCACTAACCTTAGCGATCATCTCTTTGTAGCCGCCTTGCTCAGAAGCATTGCTGCTCATGATTTCAACACGCCAACCTTTCTTCTCAGCAAACTTAGAGTACATACGGAACAGGTTGCCCGCGAAGATACCTGCTTCATCACCACCCGCACCTGCGCGGATTTCTAGGAAACAGTTACGCTCATCGTTTGGATCTTTTGGAATAAGAAGAATCTGTAGCTCATCAGTCAGACGCTCAATTGCTGCTTTCGCATCTTTGATTTCATCTTGAGCCATTTCACGCATTTCTGCGTCGTCTTCGTTTGCCATCTCTTCAGCAGCTTCTAGATCTTCTTTCGCTTGCTGGTATGACTGGAAGCAAGCTGTCACTTCTTCAAGTTGAGAGTATTCTTTCGAAAGTGCACGGAATTTGTCTTGATTCCCGATTACATCTGGATCACCAAGTAGATGTTGAACTTCTTCATAGCGTTCAACAAGTGTTTCAAGCTTTACTAGAATCGAGGCTTTCATAATGTCTTATCTTGTTGGAGGTCTAATATTATTGAGGGTTTTCTAAGCCCAAACTCTGTCTAATGACCATTAATTTTGCAGGTTCTCCTTGCTCAGCTGCACTTTGAAGTGCGCGCGTTGGAGCATGGATCAATTTGTTTGTGAGCTTATTGCTGAGCTCGAGTAAAACTTTTTCAGGGTCACCGCCAGCGGCAAGCGATTGTAAACTTTTACTTAATAATTCTTCGCGGATTTCGTTAGCCGATTTACGGTAATCTCGAATACTGTCTACCGCTTGTAAAGAGCGCATCCAACTCATGAACGCGGCACTTTCTTCACTGACGATCGCTTCAGCTTGAATCGCTTCAACTTTACGTTGTTCGATATTGCCATCAACAATCGACTGCAAATCATCAACCGAATAAAGGTAGGCATCATTTAGATCACCAACCTGCGATTCCACATCACGTGGAACGGCAATATCAACCAATAACATCGGCTGATGCTTTCTTGTTTTTAGAGCAGTCTCAACCATACCCTTACCGATAATAGGCAATGGACTTGCGGTTGAGCTAATTACGATGTCCGCTCGATGAAGATGATCAGGGATCTCATTCAAGCTGATCACTTCAGCACCAAATTCTTCTGCTAGCCCTAGAGCACGTTCTCGAGTTCGGTTCGCCACAATCATTTTTGTACAGCCATTCGCCGAAAGGTGCTTAGCCACCAGCTCAATGGTTTCACCCGCACCAACCAGTAACACGGTTGAATCTGCGATGGATTCAAAAATATGCTTGGCTAAGGTACAGGCTGCGTAAGCTACAGAAACCGCGCTTCCGCCGATTTCAGTTTCAGTTCGAACACGCTTCGCAACAGAAAATGATTTCTGGAATAGTTTTTCCATTGAAGCATCAACGGATTTGTTCTCTCGCGAGTCCGTATACGCTTGCTTCACCTGACCTAAGATCTGCGGTTCACCCAAGACTAAAGAGTCCAAACCACAAGCAACGCGCATTAAGTGTTTAATCGCCGCCTGCTCTTCATGTATATAAAGGCTTGGCTTTAGCTCTTCTGGGCTAACTTGATGGAAAACCGACAACCAATCGATGAGTTTGTTTTTAGCCACGCCTTTAACGTCGCAATACACTTCAGTTCGATTACAGGTAGAAAGTATGACACTTCCATTCACGTGTGCATTTGCGTTAAGTTGCTTGAGTGCCTCAGATAATTTATCTGGACCAAAAGCGACTTTTTCTCGCAATTCAACCGACGCTGTATTGTGATTGATACCTACGGCAAGCAAAGACATGTATCAGAAGTTCTCGATCAGGGAATGGAAACAAGGGGCGAATTTTACTTGATGCATGGCTCTATTTAAAGAGCAAGCGGGATTTGTTTTCCTGAGTTCGTGAATTCAATGCTATAGTTGAAGCGTTTTTTAGATAAATTTGAACAAGTTGTGAGCAAATATGAGCAAACTTCGTAGAATCACGTCTCTTATTTTTATGACCATAATTATGGTGGGTTGCTCGTCTATACCTGAACAACCGACCAGTGTTGAGTGGCAAAGTCACCAAAACCGACTTCTACAGATAGAAAACTACCAAGCCTCGGGCAAGCTCGCCTACATTTCTCCAGAGCAGCGCCAAAGCCTAAACTTCATTTGGAAGCATTCACCAAATCACAGTCAATTAAGGCTCACGACATTCCTCGGTCAAACCGCATTGAACCTGACTATAGATCCGTCGGGGGCCAAAGTGGTGACCTATGACGACCAAGTATTTACTCACGCAAGTGCCTCTGTATTGGTTGAGCAACTGACAGGTTTGCAGATACCTATTGATCACCTGTCTCAATGGTTCCTTGGCATTCCAGACCAAGCTGACAGCTACCAGTTAAATACAACTAACACGCTTGAGTCTCTAACCAAACAAGTCAGCAGCCAGCTATGGACACTGAACTTCGCTAATTATCGAAATACTGAGATGCAGAGTAAACACCTCTCAGATGAAGACAACACTAATGTAGAAAGCATCCCCCTCCCTACTCGATTGTCATTCAAGCAAGACGATAACAAAATCAACATTGTAGTTTCGAAGTGGACACTGAAAAAATGATAACAACGCCAACGCATTGGCCTTCTCCGGCTAAACTGAATCTATTTCTTTACATCACAGGTCGACGTGACAACGGCTATCACGAGCTTCAAACTTTGTTTCAGTTTGTTGATTTTGGCGATGAACTAACGGTTGCCGTTAATGAAGAAACGAACTCAATCACAATCACACCGGAAATACCAGGCGTTGCAACAGAAGACAACCTGATTTGGAAAGCCGCGACCGCTCTTCAACAATATACATCGACTTCTTTCGGTGCCGATATTGAGCTTAAGAAAGTACTTCCGATGGGAGGTGGCATTGGTGGAGGCTCTTCAAATGCCGCAACCGTGTTGGTCGCACTTAACTATCTATGGCAACTCAACCTGTCTGATGATCAGCTCGCAGAGATCGGATTGAAACTTGGCGCTGACGTTCCTGTGTTCGTTCGAGGCCACGCCGCCTTTGCGGAAGGGGTTGGAGAACAGCTTCAGCCCGCTAATCCGGATGAAAAATGGTATCTTGTTGTTAAGCCTCAAGTGAGCATAGCAACTGTAGACATATTCACACATTCAGAATTAACTCGAAATACGCCGAAGCGAGCGCTATCAACGCTTCTAGAGCAAGAATACGTAAACGATTGCGAAAAAATTGTGCGAATGCTGTACCCAGAGGTTGATAAGCAACTTTCATGGCTGCTACAATACGCGCCGTCGAGATTGACTGGCACTGGTTCGTGCGTTTTTGCTGAATTTAGCAGCAAAAAAGAAGCCGAATTGGTGTTGGAACAACTGCCTGACACAGTTTCCGCTTTTGTAGCGAAAGGACGAAACATTTCTCCTTTAAAAGAAACTCTGGCTGAATACCAATCAGCCCACCCACAATCTATTTAAAACTGGACGCAACCCGAGGTTTCCACCGTGCCTGATATGAAGCTATTTGCTGGTAACGCAACACCTGAACTAGCCCAACGTATTGCTGATCGTCTATACATCTCTCTTGGCGATGCTACTGTAGACCGTTTTTCTGATGGCGAAGTCGCTGTTCAAATCAATGAAAACGTTCGTGGTAGTGATGTATTCCTGATTCAATCAACTTGTGCACCAACCAATGACAACCTTATGGAATTGGTGGTAATGATTGACGCAATGCGCCGTGCTTCTGCTGGCCGTATTACTGCTGTAATCCCTTACTTCGGTTATGCCCGTCAAGATCGTCGTGTACGTTCTGCTCGTGTGCCAATTACTGCAAAAGTTGTTGCAGACTTCCTTTCTAACGTTGGCGTTGACCGCGTTCTTACTATCGACCTACACGCAGAGCAAATCCAAGGCTTCTTCGATGTACCTGTTGATAACATCTTCGGCACTCCAGTTCTTCTAGAAGACATGGCTAACCGTGGCCTAGAAAACCCAGTAGTGGTTTCTCCAGACCTTGGTGGTGTTGTACGTGCTCGTGCAACGGCTAAAGCGCTAGGTGATGTTGACATCGCTATCGTTGATAAGCGTCGTCCACGTGCTAACGTTTCTGAAGTAATGAACCTAATCGGTGATGTTGAAGGTCGTGACTGTGTTATCGTTGATGACATGATCGATACGGGTGGCACACTATGTAAAGCAGCTGAAGCGCTTAAAGAGCGCGGTGCTAAGCGTGTATTCGCTTACGCAACTCACGCTGTTTTCTCTGGTACTGCTGCGAACAACATCAAGAACTCTGTTCTAGACCAAGTTATCGTAACGGATTCTATCTCTCTATCTCCAGAGATGGCTGCGACGGGTAAAGTGACAACACTTAGCCTTTCTCGCATGCTTGCTGAAGCGATTCGTCGTATCAGCAACGAAGAATCAATCTCAGCGATGTTCAACTAATCAAAGCCCAATAGCTTTTTTTACAAAAGCTTGGTTTTAGAAACACGCGAGAGAAAGATATTAAGCACTTCAGTCAATGAAGTGCTTTTTTTATGTCTGAGTAATATTGCACTGCTAGTTATCACAAACAGGAATAATCGCGCAGCTATCAGCTAGCTCGCACCTTTTTCATAAACTGTGATATCATACGGCGCTTTTTGAAATCCCAAGAGAGATCCATACCTTGAGCCAACAAATAAAACTTCTCGTTGGACTGGCTAATCCAGGTCCAGAATACGCCAAAACTCGCCACAACGCGGGCGCTTGGGTAGTTGAAGAATTAGCGCGTGTACATAACGTGACACTAAAGAACGAACCAAAGTTCTTTGGCCTAACGGGTCGTATCATGGTTCACGGTGAAGATCTTCGTTTGCTGATCCCAACGACTTTTATGAACTTGTCAGGCAAAGCAGTTGCAGCCTTAGCAAAGTTCTACCAAATTAAACCAGAAGAGATCATGGTCGCTCACGATGAGTTAGATCTGCCTCCTGGTATTGGAAAGTTTAAAAAAGGTGGTGGTCATGGCGGACATAATGGTCTGAAAGACATCATCAGCAAGCAGGGTAACAATAAAGAATTCTATCGTCTTAGATTAGGCATCGGCCATCCAGGACACAAAGATAAAGTTGCAGGTTATGTATTAGGCAAAGCTCCTCAAAAAGAGCAAGAGTGTATCGAGGCCGTCGTTGACGAATCGGTTCGCAGCCTAGACATCTTATTAAAAGATGGCCTACCAAAAGCACAAAATCGCTTACATACGTTCAAAGCAGAATAAGGTTTATATCATGGGTTTTAAATGTGGCATCGTTGGTCTACCAAACGTTGGTAAGTCAACTCTGTTTAACGCACTGACTAAAGCAGGCATCGAAGCAGCAAACTTTCCATTTTGTACGATCGAACCAAACACAGGTATCGTTCCGGTTCCAGATCTACGCTTAGATGCATTAGCAAAAATTGTTAATCCACAGAAGATCCTTCCAACGACAATGGAATTCGTAGATATCGCGGGCCTAGTTGCTGGCGCATCTAAAGGTGAAGGTCTTGGTAACAAATTCCTAGCTAACATCCGTGAAACTGACGCTATCGGTCACGTTGTACGCTGCTTTGAAAATGAAAACATTGTTCACGTTGCTGGCAAAGTATCTCCAATTGAAGATATCGAAGTGATCAACCTAGAACTTGCACTGGCTGACTTAGACAGCTGTGAGCGTGCAATTCAACGTAACGCAAAGAAAGCGAAAGGCGGCGACAAAGACGCTAAATTCGAAATCACTGTACTAGAAAAGCTACTTCCAGTTCTAACTGAAGGTGGTATGGCACGTACTGTTGAACTTGGCAAAGAAGAAGCGGCAGCAATCGGCTACCTAAACTTCCTAACGCTTAAGCCAACAATGTACATCGCAAACGTTGCAGAAGATGGTTTTGAAAATAACCCATACCTAGACGCTGTTCGTGAATACGCAGAAAACGAAAACAACGTTGTTGTTGCTGTTTGTGCAGCAATCGAATCAGAGCTTTCTGAGCTTGATGACGAAGATCGCGAAGAGTTCCTTGCGGATATGGGTATCGAAGAACCAGGTCTTAACCGAGTGATCCGCTCTGGTTACGAACTACTGACTCTTCAGACTTACTTCACAGCTGGTGTTAAAGAAGTTCGTGCTTGGACAATCCCTGTAGGTGCAACTGCGCCACAAGCAGCGGGTAAGATCCACACAGACTTCGAGAAAGGTTTCATCCGTGCTGAAGTTGTTGGATTCGATCACTTCATCGAATTTAACGGTGAGAGCGGTGCGAAAGACGCAGGTAAATGGCGCCTTGAAGGTAAAGAATACATAGTTAAAGATGGTGACGTTGTTCACTTCCGCTTCAATGTATAATTCTGATTAAACATCTAGAAAAAAGGCCAGTGAATTCACTGGCCTTTTTGTTTTTCCCCTTTCTAAATTGTCCCTCACCAGAAAGTTAACTTCCTATATATATCGCCTTTTAGACCTGTTTTTTGTCGACAAATACGCCTCTTTGCCTAAAAAGAAACCGAACAGATGTTTATTCGCGATTTATTCAAAAAAAAAGTTGACGGGTTTCACTCAACTCCGCATAATGCGCCCCGTTCACAGCGAAGCGGCAACGTTTCGAAATGAGCAACAATATGGAAATGGCTACTTAGCTCAGTTGGTTAGAGCACATCACTCATAATGATGGGGTCGCAGGTTCAAATCCCGCAGTAGCCACCATTTCCTAAGCACTCTATTTGATATTAAAGTTTGTCTTTAGTAACAAAGAGTTTTTAGGAAATAACGCGGTCGTGGCGGAATTGGTAGACGCACCAGATTTAGGTTCTGGCGCCGAGAGGTGTGAGAGTTCAAGTCTCTCCGACCGCACCATATTGAGATATCTTAATTGATATCATTGTTGGGCTATCGCCAAGCGGTAAGGCACCGGCTTTTGATGCCGGCATTCCCTGGTTCGAATCCAGGTAGCCCAGCCACTATTTAAAGTGTAATTATCTTTAAAAAGATAATGGCATTGAAAGCAAGATTATATTATATTGTCTCGCTCTCAGATGGCTACTTAGCTCAGTTGGTTAGAGCACATCACTCATAATGATGGGGTCGCAGGTTCAAATCCCGCAGTAGCCACCATTCTTTCTTCGAGAAAGAAAAGACAACGTTATATTGAATCA
>NZ_JBFRTN010000003.1:0-42340 GCF_041474095.1 Vibrio sp. 10N.222.54.A3 | reverse complement strand
TCCGACCGCACCATTATTTAGAATGTGTTTCTTTCATTAGATGAACATTCATTGTTGGGCTATCGCCAAGCGGTAAGGCACTGGCTTTTGATGCCAGCATTCCCTGGTTCGAATCCAGGTAGCCCAGCCATTACAACGTTACTTAGACAAACCATAAGTCTTCTTAACTATACTCTTCGCTAGAGTAAAAGCTTTGCTGCGGTCGTGGCGGAATTGGTAGACGCACCAGATTTAGGTTCTGGCGCCGAGAGGTGTGAGAGTTCAAGTCTCTCCGACCGCACCATTATTTCTCTTTCATTAGAGAAAAAATAGTGAATCGATTAGATTTATTATTGGCTACTTAGCTCAGTTGGTTAGAGCACATCACTCATAATGATGGGGTCGCAGGTTCAAATCCCGCAGTAGCCACCACTTATACAACGTTTTATTGAATCACCAATATTCAGTATGACTATAAAGATTTGCTGCGGTCGTGGCGGAATTGGTAGACGCACCAGATTTAGGTTCTGGCGCCGAGAGGTGTGAGAGTTCAAGTCTCTCCGACCGCACCATCATTAAATAGAACCCAGCTTTTTAGCTGGGTTTTGTTTTATCTGGAATATGCAAATCTGCTAGCCAAGTCACCAAGTATTCTCTTCTATAACCTCACTTTTAATACGATTTTATAAGACAATGTCAGCTCCATTTTCTAATTGAGTATGACTAGCCTATGAAACCCCTCCCCTTAACGATCGGTTGCTACACAGATACACCAAGTAAAAGCCAAGGTGTTTATCAAACTCAGTTAGATCTAGAAACAGGAAAACTATTACCTCTAGAGCTGATCATCAAATGTACTAACCCCTCTTTTATTACTGTAACAAAGACTGGGATCTATACTGCATCGGAAGTGGACCAGCAAAAACAGCCCCAGCTCATTCATATACCTAATGTTGATTCACAGCTAACACACAATACAAGCCTCATCTCGGGAGATCACCCTTGTCACGTCGCGATAGATCCACACAATAAGTTTGCTATCACGTCGCAATACTCATCAGGCACATTCGATATTTTTAGCTTAAGTATCAACGGCAGCATCGATAAACGACTCAAAACAATCCAGATGGTTGGTTCCGGGCCAAACAAAGAGAGACAAACTAGCCCACACGCCCATCAATGCCTGTTCTTACAAAACTCACCACAGTTTGTGACTGTCGATCTCGGCACCGATCGCATCAACTTCTATTGCTTTGATGAAGAGCAAGAAGAGTTCCTTGATGAGCCAATGCAGTCTATTAAGGTGCCCGCCGGCAATGGACCTCGTCATTTAATCTTTAACAAAGCTGAAGACAGAGCCTATGTGGTCTGTGAACTCTCTGAAACGTTGCTGACTTTGGAAAAGGTTTTAGGCATTTGGAATGTAGTGGAAGAGATTGATGCATTGCCTAATATGGAGAAGGGAGAAGCCGCAGCTGCGATTAAGCTATCGCCTGATGAGCAATTCCTTTATGTGTCATGTCGACACCAATCAAGAATCAGTAGCTTCAAAATCGACTCTGAGACTCAAAGGCTGACTTTCATTGATAGCTACGACACTGAAGGCAAATTCCCAAGAGACTTCCATATAACGAACGATGGGAAATGGCTTATCGCCGCCAACCAGCACTCCAACAACATCACCTCATTCAAGCGAGATAATGAAGATGGGTCTTTGGTTTATACAGGGTACTCTTTAGAGATCGATGCACCGGTTTGTGTGACGCAACAGCGATAGTAGTCATCTGATACAAAAAAGGAGAGCATTCGCTCTCCTTCTTTTCATAAGCAGTCTTAAACGCTCAATTAGAGACCCAAAGCGTATTTCAATACTTGAGCTTTAATCGGGCCTGAATTTTCAGCTAGTTTTAGAGCAGCATTACGTACAAATTTCAGTGGGCCAATGTCGTTGCTGAATGTCTTGTAGAAGAAATCCATGCCACTTTGCATCATTAGATTGTCGCCTCTTCTTATCACTTCATAGCGTCTTGCTACAGACTGGTTCAATTCACCCTTTTCTTTGGTGACATCCAGCAGTACTGATACATCTTTGAAGCCTAAGTTAACACCCTGCCCAGCCAAAGGGTTGATGGTATGCGCAGAGTCTCCGACCAAAATACAGTTATTCTTCGAGTATGATTGAGCATGACGTCGTGTCAGAGGAAAAGAACCCGAATTCAAGACTTTGATATCACCTAACTCTTTAGGAAAGTGAGTAAGTACTTCGTTACGTAGTTTTTCAGGGGCCATTGCTGACAGTTGCTTAATACGCAGTGGAGAATCATACCAAACTAACGAGCCCAGCCCGACTTCTTGACCGTCAGAGGTTAGAGAACACAAAGGCAAAAATGAACGAGGGCCACTTGGTAGAAATTGCTGCCAAGTAATATCTTGCTGAGGTTGTTCTGTTTCTACATTGATAAGCATACAGTGTTGTCGATAATCCCAAGCCGTGATGCCAATTCCAGCTTGTTGGCGAACGGCTGAATTCGCACCATCAGCACCAACCACCCACTTCGCAGACAACTCAGCCCCTGATTGAAGCTTTACGATATTGATTTCACCAAACTCAATCACATCGAGCTTTTCTGGGCATAACAGTTCGAGATTGTCGTAGGCATCAAATTGAGACCATAAACCTAATTGAATGAGTCTGTTCTCAACGATATAGCCCAAACGAGGAAGGTCTAGTGAGGCAGCATCAAATCGAGTACGACACTCTGGGTGCTCCCACGTCTCTAAACGTTTATAAGAACACACTCGCATTGCTGCAATACTTTGCCATGCACCAAGATTTTCAAGCAAATCGACCGATGCTTGAGAAATCGCTGACACACGAATGTCCATCGCTTGCGATTCATCAAAAGCTTGTGGGGCAAAACCTTCGATCACCGCAACACTCAGACCTTGCTTTGCAAAACCGATTGCTGTTGCTGCGCCAACCATGCCGCCACCGACTACTACAATATCGTAACTGTTCATATTTCGTACTTATCAGTTTGATTCTTTGACTGTTTTTGATTGTACTTTTTCATAACTAACTTGTAACCAAAAACCTTATTCGAAAAAAGGGTTATCCCTTATGGCATATGGCGTTAACGATAATAAAAACCACTACATAAGAGATTTGTTCAGACTACTAGTCAGTCGGTTTTGAAACCAGTACAATACGCCGCTTGCCGCTAGAGCCTGTCATAAAATTGAATACCGAATTATGACAAACGGGGCTAGCGGATGAATAATGGGCGATTTGCTCCCTTAAATTAAACTAACGATCGAGCGAACATATAATGAGTAAGAAACTGCTAATTAAAACTTGGGGCTGTCAGATGAATGAATATGATTCATCAAAAATGGCCGACCTGCTTAACGCTGCAAATGGCTATGAGCTAACTGAAGTACCTGAGGAAGCAGACGTACTACTATTGAATACTTGTTCTATCCGCGAAAAAGCGCAAGAAAAAGTATTCCACCAGCTTGGTCGTTGGAAAACGCTTAAAGATAAAAAAGAAGGTGTGGTGATCGGTGTGGGTGGCTGTGTAGCGACTCAAGAAGGTGATCACATTCGTCAACGTGCACCTTACGTAGACGTTATCTTTGGCCCACAAACATTACACCGTTTGCCAGAGATGATTAAATCATCACTGTCTAACGAAAAGCCAGTAATGGATATCTCTTTCCCAGAGATCGAAAAGTTCGATAACCTGCCAGAGCCAAAAGCTGAAGGCGCGACGGCGTTCGTTTCTATCATGGAAGGTTGTTCTAAATACTGTACTTACTGCGTTGTACCATACACACGTGGCGAAGAAGTTAGCCGTCCAATGGATGATGTACTTTTCGAAGTTGCTCAACTTGCAGAGCAAGGCGTACGTGAAGTTAACCTGCTAGGTCAAAACGTAAACGCATACCGCGGTCCAACACACGAAGGCGATATCTGTTCATTCGCAGAACTGCTTCGTCTTGTTGCTTCTATCGACGGTATCGACCGTATTCGTTTCACAACAAGCCACCCGCTTGAGTTTGGTGACGACATCATTGAAGTTTACAAAGACACACCAGAGCTAGTGAGCTTCCTTCACCTACCAGTACAAAGTGGTAGTGACCGTATTCTTACGATGATGAAGCGCCCACATACGGCTATCGAGTACAAATCTATTATCCGTAAACTGCGTAAAGCTCGCCCTGACATTCAAATCAGCTCTGACTTTATTGTTGGTTTCCCTGGTGAGTCTAAGCAAGACTTCCAAGATACAATGAAGCTAATTAAAGACGTTGATTTCGATATGAGCTTCAGCTTTGTTTTCTCTCCACGTCCAGGTACGCCAGCGGCAGATTACCCATGTGATGTACCAGCACAAGAGAAGAAAGATCGTCTGTACGAACTGCAGCAAACGGTAAACACACAAGCTATGCGTTTCTCTCGTCTAATGTTAGGCACAGAGCAACGTATCCTTGTTGAAGGCCCATCAAGAAAGAACCTAATGGAACTTCGCGGCCGTACAGAAAACAGCCGTGTTGTGAACTTCGAAGGTTCTGCAGACCTAATCGGTCAATTCGTAGATGTGAAGATCACTGAGGTTTACACCAACTCACTACGTGGTGAGCTAGTTCGCACAGAAAAAGACATGGGTCTACGCGTTGTTATGACTCCAGCAGAAATGATGGAAAAAACAAAACGTGAAGACGAGCTAGGTGTAGCGACATTTACGCCATAGGCAATACAACTGTTTGAGCACAAAGCGCAAACACAAAGCTTGAAATTACCTAACTAAGTGACCATCTTAGAAATAGGGATATCACCATCAGAAGCCCGGTCTAAATCGGGCTTTTTGCTCTTTGTTTTATTTAAGAGCGAGTGGCACAAAATGAGAGGCTAATTTGAGCAATAAAATCGTTACCTTAGAGATAAATCTAGAACCAGCAGACAACAAGCGCTTGGCAAGTTTATGCGGACCATTTGACGACAACATCAAGCATCTTGAGCGTCGTCTGGGCGTTGAGATTAATTACCGTAGCAACTTTTTCACCATTGTTGGTAAGCCTCACACTACAGCCGCAGCTTTAGACATCATCAAACACCTCTATGTTGAAACGGCTCCAGTTAAAGGCAACATAATCGATATCGAACCAGAGCAAATACATCTGGCGATCACCGAGTCAGGCATTTTGGAGCAACACGTCGAGTCTGAAATTGACTACGGCAAAGAAGTGACCATTAAGACTAAAAAAGGCGTCATCAAACCTCGAACGCCAAACCAAGCACAGTACCTAATGAACATGGTGACTCATGACATCACCTTTGGTATTGGGCCAGCAGGTACAGGTAAAACCTACTTAGCCGTTGCTGCAGCAGTTGATGCACTTGAACGCCAAGAGATTCGTCGCATTCTATTGACGCGCCCTGCTGTTGAAGCCGGTGAGAAGCTTGGTTTCCTACCGGGTGATTTAAGCCAAAAAGTAGACCCATATTTACGTCCACTTTACGATGCGCTGTTTGAGATGCTTGGCTTTGAGCGAGTTGAGAAGCTGATTGAACGTAACGTAATTGAAGTTGCGCCACTGGCTTACATGCGTGGTCGTACATTGAATGATGCGTTTATCATTCTTGATGAGAGCCAAAACACCACGGTAGAACAGATGAAGATGTTCTTAACCCGTATTGGTTTTAACTCACGCGCTGTGATCACAGGTGATATTACGCAAATCGATTTACCTCGTGGTGCAAAATCAGGCTTACGCCATGCGACTGAAGTGCTCAATGAAGTCGACGACATTAGCTTTAACTTCTTCATGTCTGAAGACGTCGTTCGTCACCCTGTAGTTGCTCGTATCGTCAACGCATACGAGAAGTGGGAAGCAAAAGACCAGAAAGAGCGCAAAGAGTTTGAAAAGCGTAAACGTGAAGAGCGTGAAGCCAAACTTCTTGAGGCTCAGCAGGTAGTTACGACACAATTAGCAACACAAAATAGCTCTGTAATTGCAGAACAAGGTGATAAATAGATGTCTATTGAACTAGACCTGCAATTAGCGGTCGAAAATGAGCAAGGTCTTCCAACTGAGCAAGATATTCAGCTTTGGTTGGACAAGACAATTCCTCAGTTTCAAGAGAACGCTGAGTTGACGGTTCGTATCGTTGATACACAAGAAAGCCACCAGCTCAATCATGAATATCGTGGCAAAGATAAGCCAACTAACGTGTTGTCTTTTCCATTCGAGGCTCCTCAAGGGATCGAGTTAGATCTACTGGGCGACCTCATTATCTGCCGCCAAGTTGTCGAAAAAGAAGCAGAAGAGCAAAGTAAGCCTCTGCTAGCACACTGGGCTCATATGGTTGTACATGGCAGTCTGCATCTGCTAGGTTATGATCATATCGAAGATGATGAAGCTGAAGAGATGGAGTCACTCGAGACAGAAATCATGCAATCTATGGGGTTTGAAGACCCTTACATTCTAGAAAAGTAAATTGATTCTAGTAAAGTAGGTTGCAGAGAAACAATAACTCATCGAACCTGTGATTTTCACAGGAATCTGAGTTGTAACGTGTGCTATCACACTTCTGATAGCGTTATTTTTTGAGAAATCATGAACGAAGGTAACCCCCCCACTTCTGAGGGAAGTAAAAAATCTGAAGGTCCGAGTAGAAAGTCCTTCTTTGAACGCCTAGGCCAACTATTTCAAGGTGAAGTAAAAGATCGCCAAGAGCTCGTAGATGTAATCCGCGACTCAGAAATTAATGACCTAATTGACCACGACACACGCGACATGCTCGAGGGTGTTATGGAAATTTCAGAGATGCGAGTACGCGATATCATGCTGCCTCGCTCTCAAATGGTTACAGTTGAACGCACAGATGATCTAGATACATTGATTGCGCTCATTACTGATGCTCAACACTCTCGCTACCCAGTGATCAGTGAAGATAAAGACCATGTTGAAGGCATTCTATTAGCGAAGGACCTACTTAAGTATTTGGGTTCAGAAAGTGCTCCATTTGATATCGAACAAGTGATTCGCCCTGTCGTGGTTGTTCCTGAAAGTAAGCGAGTTGATCGCCTGCTTAAGGAGTTCCAAGAAGAGCGTTACCACATGTCTATCGTTGTCGATGAGTTTGGTGGAGTTTCTGGCCTGGTAACCATTGAAGATATCCTCGAAGAAATCGTTGGTGAAATTGAAGACGAGTTCGACGATGAAGAAGAGCTAGATATTCGTAAGCTGAGTAAGCATACCTTCTCTGTAAAAGCTTTAACCACTATTGAAGAGTTCAACGATACGTTTAACACTGCCTTTAGTGACGACGAAGTGGATACGGTAGGCGGCATGGTTATGACAGCACTCGGCCACCTGCCGGTTCGTGGCGAAATTGTAGAAATCGAAAACTACCATTTCAAAATAACATCAGCAGATAACCGTCGTGTGATTCAGCTACAGGTAACCATTCCTGACGAACAGCCTCTTCCGACTATCGAAGAATAACAACTTCTCTCTAAAGAGATGACAGAAATTAGATGACTAATACCTTTATTCATCGCCTATTACGGCCGCTTGCGGCCGTTTTTGTTGGCGCTATAACCACCCTTTCATTCGCTCCATACTCTATATGGCCTCTTGCTATTCTCAGCCCAGCTTTGCTGCTGTTACTGATCCACAACCGCTCTCCTAAAAGTGCGCTTTGGATTGGCTACGCATGGGGTTTAGGTCAATTCACCACAGGTATCAGCTGGGTATACGTCAGCATTGATGGTTTTGGCGGCATGCCACTGGCAGCCAACCTATTTTTGATGGCATTGCTTGTTGGCTACCTAGCCGTTTATTCAGGGCTATTTACCTGGGGTTTGAATAAATTCTTCCCTGCCAATAACCTAAGCCGCTTTTTCCTTGCAGCTCCTGCATTCTGGCTAGTCTGTGATTGGCTGCGTGGCTGGGTAATGACGGGCTTCCCTTGGCTTTGGTTAGGCTACAGCCAAATCGATTCGCCATTGGGTTCATTTGCACCGATTGGCGGCGTAGAGCTAGTAACTTTAGCGATCATTGTTTCAGCCTCTGCATTCACTTATGCGATTGTTAACCGGGCTTGGAGCATCGCTCTCATTCCCGCCGTCGTATTTAGTGCAGGCTTTGGTATTCGCAACATCGACTGGGTCACGCCGAACCCTGAAAAAACCACGTCAGTCGTCTTGATACAAGGCAACGTCGATCAAGACAGTAAATGGCTACCGAGTCATCGCTGGCCAACCATGATGAAGTACACCGACCTAAGCAGAGAAAACTGGGGAGCGGATATCATCATCTGGCCTGAAGCGGCTATTCCAGCATTCGAAGTTGAGATCCCATCTTTCCTACGTAACTTGGATAGCGCAGCGAAGATGAACAACAGTTCGATCATTACCGGTGTGCTGAATCAGTCTGAAGATAAGAAATACTACAACAGTGTTCTTTCTCTCGGTGTGAATCCATACGGTGAGTACAGCTACGATCCAGACGAACGCTACCATAAACACCACCTGTTACCATTTGGTGAGTTTGTGCCGTTTGAAGATATCTTGCGTCCATTAGCACCTTTCTTTAACTTGCCAATGTCATCATTTAGCCGTGGCGACTTTGTTCAACCAAACATAGTGGCAAATGGTCGTCACTTAGCGCCTGCGTTGTGTTACGAGATCATCTTTAATGATCAAGTTAGGCAGAACGTAACCGACGAGACTGACTTTATTTTAACGCTCTCTAACGATGCGTGGTTTGGTCGTTCGATTGGCCCTCTGCAACATATGGAAATTGCACAGATGCGTGCTCTGGAGCTTGGTAAGCCGGTTATTCGCTCGACCAACAACGGTGTGACGGCAGTTACTGATTACAAAGGCAATATAATCAAGCAAGTGCCTCAGTTTGAAACGGCAGTGTTAAAAGCTGAACTCATTTCAACGGATGGTCAAACGCCTTATCACACAGCAGGTACTTGGCCACTGTATATCTGGGCGATGCTCAGCTTGGTGATTGGTTGGGTAATTAGAAAGCCAAAAAGCTAGATTCGACGAAAAGTGATTTGAGGGTTGACTGATCGGGTCAACCCTTTTTCATTTCTGTGGTTTTGCGTTGATACGCTATGGTTCAGAAGCTTACGGTTTAAGGGCTTTACGACTAAACCCTTTAGAACCACATTTAATGCATGGAATGATATTGGTTGGGTGGTTATATTCGGTTTGGTGACCACACTCGTCACATACTAAGGTTCCCAAGCCAATGACTTCACCCGCTTGATACAAGCCTTGGTGTTCTAAGTCTTGGAACAGTTCAACCCATTCCACCTTAGTACGATCAGTAATATCCAACAGCCCTTGCCAAATAGAGTCCGCAATCATCAAATAGAATGGACCGCTTTTACTCTCTTCATAGCTTTCGGAAAACTCTTTTAAGTCCGACTTCACGTAGGCAGAGATCAATGAAAGCTCATCTTTAGTCATATCATTAGCTGCTTTCGCAAACTTGCCCGACGTTTCGATTTTGTTGTTGAGCTCTTCAGGGCTATGCTTCAGCGTTTCAATCACCTCTTCGACGACTTCTTCATAGAGCGCTTTTTTCTTCGGCATAACAACCTCCTTAAGATAACCAACCTTTTAGTGAGCAAACGGATGCGCTGCAATGCACTCCCGCTTACAAACAAATGCAATTCATACTCTTAAGTATAGTTGCCCTGCGAAATTCAGTGAAAATTACACAATCTACTAAGCGGCAACTGCAAGTATGAAGGGTATAACTATTGTTGTACTCAGCTCCTTTAGGTATTCTATGACGATCTGTAAGATTCTGTTCTAACCGAACTCACAAATTCCAAGATAACCGGATACCATCGATGCAAGAACAATATAACCCGCAAGAGATTGAACAAAAGGTTCAACAACACTGGGATAACAGCGAGACTTTCGTTGTAAGTGAAGACCCAAACAAAGAAAAATTCTACTGTCTTTCTATGTTCCCTTACCCAAGTGGCCGACTGCACATGGGTCACGTGCGTAACTACACCATCGGTGATGTGGTATCTCGTTTCCAACGTCTACAAGGCAAAAACGTAATGCAGCCAATTGGTTGGGATGCATTCGGCCTACCTGCAGAAAACGCCGCTGTTAAAAACAATACAGCACCTGCACCATGGACTTACGAAAACATTGAGTACATGAAGAACCAGCTTAAGCTTCTAGGCTTTGGTTACGACTGGAACCGTGAATTCGCAACGTGTACGCCTGAGTACTACCGTTGGGAACAAGAGTTCTTCACTAAGCTTTACGAAAAAGGCCTAGTTTACAAGAAGACATCTTCAGTGAACTGGTGTCCGAACGACCAAACTGTACTTGCAAACGAGCAAGTAGAAGATGGCTGCTGCTGGCGTTGTGATACTCCAGTAGAACAAAAGAAAATCCCACAGTGGTTCATTAAGATCACGGAGTACGCTCAAGAGCTACTAGACGATTTAGACAACCTTGAAGGTTGGCCTGAAATGGTTAAGACCATGCAGCGCAACTGGATCGGCCGCTCTGAAGGTGTTGAGCTATCTTTCGCTGTTAACGGTGAAGAAGCGCCACTGGAAGTGTACACAACTCGTCCAGACACACTAATGGGTGTTTCTTACGTTGGTATCGCTGCAGGTCACCCACTTGCAGAGAAAGCATCGAAGAACAACCCAGAGCTTGCTGCATTCGTTGAAGAGTGTCGTAACACTAAAGTTGCTGAAGCTGAACTCGCAACGATGGAAAAGAAAGGTATGGATACTGGCCTAACGGCTATCCACCCTCTTAACGGTCGTGTTGTTCCTGTATACGTAGCAAACTTCGTACTTATGGATTACGGCACAGGTGCGGTAATGGCGGTTCCTGCTCACGATCAACGTGACTACGAGTTCGCAACTAAGTACGGCATCGATATCATCCCAGTAATCAAACCTGAAGATGGTTCTGAACTAGACGTGTCTGAAGCGGCTTACACTGAAAAAGGTGTACTGTTTGATTCTGGTGAATTCGATGGTCTTGCGTTCCAAGAAGCATTCGATGCAATTGCTGCGAAGCTTGAAGCTGAAGGCAAAGGTAAGAAGACAGTAAACTTCCGTCTACGTGACTGGGGTGTATCTCGTCAACGTTACTGGGGCGCTCCAATCCCAATGGTAACCACTGAAGACGGTGAAGTTCACCCAGTACCAGCAGACCAACTGCCAGTCATTCTTCCTGAAGATGTAGTAATGGATGGCGTAACGAGCCCAATCAAGGCTGACAAGTCTTGGGCTGAAACAACATTCAACGGCGAACCCGCTCTACGTGAGACTGACACGTTCGATACGTTTATGGAGTCTTCTTGGTACTACGCACGTTACTGTTCACCGCAAGCAGACGACATTCTAGATCCAGAGAAAGCAAACTACTGGCTACCAGTTGACCAATACGTTGGTGGTATCGAGCACGCTTGTATGCACCTGCTTTACTCTCGTTTCTTCCATAAGCTTCTACGTGATGCTGGCTACGTGACGTCTGATGAACCGTTCAAGCAACTACTATGTCAAGGCATGGTTCTGGCTGACGCGTTCTATCACGAAAACGAAAAAGGCACCAAAGAGTGGATTGCACCGACTGACGTAACGGTTGAACGTGACGGTAAAGGTCGCATCGAAAAAGCAGTCGACGATCAAGGTCGTGAAGTTGAACACTCAGGCATGATCAAAATGTCTAAGTCTAAGAACAACGGTATCGACCCACAAGAGATGGTAGACAAGTACGGCGCTGATACAGTACGTCTATTCATGATGTTTGCATCACCTGCAGACATGACGCTTGAGTGGCAAGAGTCTGGCGTTGAAGGGGCTAACCGCTTCCTTAAACGTGTTTGGAAATTGGTTCACGCTCACTCTTCTAAGGGTGCTGCTGAATCTGTTGATGCTTCTGCTCTGTCTGGTGACCAAAAAGCACTTCGCCGTGATATCCACAAGACTATCGCGAAAGTAACGGACGATATCGGCCGTCGCCAAACGTTCAACACAGCAATCGCTGCGATCATGGAATTGATGAACAAGCTAGCGAAAGCACCTCAAGAGTCTGTACAAGATCGTGCAATCCTTGATGAAGCGCTAAAAGCTGTTGTTCGCATGCTTTACCCAATGACGCCACACATCTCTTACGAAATGTGGATTGCACTGGGTGAATCAAACGTAGACTCAGCAACATGGCCAACTTTCGATGAGAAAGCGCTAGTTGAAGACGAGAAAACTATCGTTGTTATGATCAACGGTAAGCTACGTGCGAAACTAACCGTTGCTGCTGATGCAACAGAAGAGCAAGTTCGTGAGCTTGGTCTAAACGATGAGAACGCTAAGAAGTTCCTAGATGGCTTAACTATCCGTAAAGTTATCTTCGTACCAGGTAAGCTTCTAAACATCGTTGCTAACTAATTTCGTTAGCACAATGCAATTGCTAAAGAATTAACGAACTTAATTCATCAAAAGCAGTCTGTAGACAGGGTAGCTAATTGCCCTGTCTACTTATTTAAGCGCTTTAGACTTGAGCCTAACCACTCAAACGAACTAAAGCCTTTAAATAAGTATTCTACCTTCATGAGAGCCATCAAATAATGCGCCTGATTTCACTATCTTCATTGAAAGTTACTGTTGTTGTTTTAACCGTCAGCCTATTAAGTGCGTGTGGTTTCCACCTACGTGGTGATTACTCCGTACCAGAAGAACTCAACAAGATCTCCGTAACCAGTTACGACCAATACAGTACGTTTACACGTATGATGAAAGGTCAACTGCGTATGAATGATGTAGAAATTGTGCCACCGGCTGAGAATACACCTAACCTGCATATTATTAGTGAGAGCGTAGGTGAGCGAACTCTGTCTCTATACCAAAACACTCGTGCAGCAGAGAAAGAACTGACATTCCGCGCTTCATACCGCGTAACTGTCCCGGATCTAGGCTCAAAGACGTTCTCAACCAGCGTAACCCGTAGTTACCTAGATAACCCGCTAACTGCACTTGCGAAGTCGGTTGAACGAGACATGATCGAAGATGAGATGCGTAAGTTGGCAACAAGCCAAATCCTTCGTCAGATGGCTCGACTAAAAGCGAACATTGCAGCTGATAGCATGGACCTAGATGCACTAGAGCACGTTCAAGTGAAAGAACTCGAAAAGCAATACAACATCAAGAATGTTGAGATCGTACCAGCTTCAGAAGAACAACCAACACTTAGCGATTCGGCTGAGTAATAGGTTTATTTGATGCGTATTTTTGCTGACCGCTTATCAGAGCAACTTATTAAACAGTTGAGTAATGTTTACCTAATTTTTGGTAACGAACCGCTACTGTTGCAAGAGAGCCGAGAAGCGATTCAAAAGGCTGCAAAACAGCAAGGCTTTGAAGAACGTCACCGCTTTGCGATTGATAGCAGTCTCGACTGGAATCAAGTCTACGACTGCACTCAAGCACTGAGCCTATTCTCTAGCCGTCAGGTCATCGAGCTTGAACTGCCAGAGTCAGGCGTCAATGCCGCAATAGCGAAAGAGCTACTCGCAATCTCCGAGCATATCCACAGTGATATCTTGTTAATCTTGGTGGGCACTAAGCTCACCAAAGCTCAAGAAAGCGCTAAGTGGTTTAAGGCTCTTTCGAATCAGGGTCACTGGGTCAGTTGCCTAACGCCAGATGTCAGTCGGTTACCTCAGTTTGTCCAAGCGCGTTGCCGTCAAATCGGTTTAACGCCAGACCCTGAAGCGATTCAAATGCTGGCGCAATGGCATGAGGGTAATCTATTTGCTCTCACCCAAAGCCTAGAAAAACTGGCTCTCCAATACCCAGATGGAAAACTCACGTTAGTACGCTTAGAAGAATCGCTGAGTCGACACAACCATTTTACTCCATTCCATTGGAGTGATGCGTTATTGGCAGGCAAAGGTAACCGAGCACAACGAATCCTGCGTCAGCTAGAAGCTGAAGGTGTCGAACCCGTCATTTTATTACGTAGCATACAACGAGAGCTTGCTCTGCTATTACAAATGCAGCAACAAATGAAACAGATGCCGATTGGTCAGGTCTTCGAAAAACACCGTATCTGGCAATCTAAAAAGCCTCTTTATAACGCCGCGCTAACAAGAGTTTCGATTTCTCAATTACACTCTTTGTTCGCGTTGCTCACTCAAGCTGAATTGATGACAAAAACTCAATATGAGCAGTCGCCTTGGCCACTAATTCATCAGTTAAGCGTAGAGTTTTGTATCCCTTCAGCTTCAATACCATTCCACGCATAAAAGCGTGTTATATTCTAGGGTCAACAAGCCCTAAACAAAGCTAAATTCAGATTAAAGGAACACCCAGTGTTACGTGAAGAACTAAAAGATTTTCTTGCAGACAAAGCCGACGACATGAAAGCAGAATCGATTGTAACTATCGATGTAGAAGGCAAATCAAGCGTTACTGATTACATGATTGTTTGTACTGGCACCTCTAAACGCCATGTTGCCTCTATTGCACAGCATGTTGCTGATGAAGTGCGTAAAGCGGGTATGCAACCTCTAGGTATGGACGGCCAGCAAGAAGGTGAATGGGTTGTTCTAGATATGGGCACAAGCATGCTTCACGTTATGCAAGAAGAGCATCGTGAGCTGTACCAACTAGAAAAACTTTGGGGCTAAGCTTTGAAGATCCAGTTAATCGCAGTTGGCACAAAAATGCCAAAGTGGGTTGAAGAAGGGTTTCAAGAATACAAACGCCGCTTCCCTCACGATATGCCATTAGAGCTCATTGAAATTACTGCAGGAAAGCGCGGTAAAAATGCAGATATTGCACGCATTCTTCAAAAAGAAGGTGAAGCGATGCTGGCTGCAGTTCCAAAAGGCAACCGTATTGTCACGCTCGATATCCCAGGTAGAAAGTGGGATACACCTCAACTTGCTGAGCAATTAGAAAGTTGGAAGCTGGATGGACGTGACGTATCTATCCTAATTGGCGGGCCTGAAGGATTAGCACCTGCATGTAAAGCGGCCGCAGACCAAAGTTGGTCTCTGTCTGCGCTTACTCTCCCTCACCCATTAGTACGCGTTATCATGGCTGAAAGCTTGTATCGAGCTTGGAGCATCACTGCTAACCACCCTTATCATCGAGAATAAGCGTTAATGTTACGTAAACGTAGCCAAATCCGCGATTACAAAGCAGAAGCACGACTATTTACTAGCCGTGCTTTTGTTGCGTTTGCGGGGATCATAGTCATGATGTCGATGTTGGTTGTTAACCTGTACAACATTCAGGTCAATCAATACCAAGACTATAAAACTCGTTCTAACGACAACCGTATCAAGGTCGTTCCGATCGCCCCTAACCGTGGTTTGATTTACGATCGCAACGGTATACTTCTTGCCGAAAACCGTCCTGTTTTCAATCTAGAAATCATACCCGAAAAAATTAAAGATATGGATGACACGCTTGCTCGTCTGCAAGCATTAATTGAGATCCCGCCAGAGCGTATCGAGCGCTTTAATCGTGATCGTCGTAATTCACGACGCTTTAAATCAGTACCTATTCTTAATCAACTGTCTGAAGAACAAGTTGCCGTCTTCTCTGTAAACCAACACAAATTCCCAGGTGTTGAAGTTACGGGAACTTTGAAGCGTTTCTACCCTTACGGTGATGTGCTCACTCACGTAATAGGCTATGTATCGCGCATCAATGACCGTGATATGCAGCGCTTGATGCGAGAAGAAAAAGACGCCAATTACCAAGCTACACGTGATATCGGTAAGTTGGGTATTGAGCGTTATTACGAAGATATGTTGCACGGTACAGCTGGCTACCAAGAAGTCGAAGTTAACAGTCGTGGACGAGTGATTCGTACCCTCAAATTTGTCCCTTCGGTTCCAGGCAAAGATATCGTACTTAACTTAGATATCAAGCTACAGCTATACGTACATAAGTTACTTGATGGCCGCCGTGGTTCAGCTATCGTTCTCGATCCGAAAGACAATGGCGTGTTAGCCATGGTATCGAGCCCAAGCTACGACCCAAACGCATTCGTGCATGGTATCTCGTCTAAAGGCTATAACGCGCTACTTCAAGACAAAAACCGCCCTTTGGTTAACCGTGCCACGCTAGGGATTTACCCACCAGCATCGACGATCAAACCCTTCATTGCTGTTGCTGCTCTGCAAGAAGGTGTTATTACACCAAACACTACGCGCAATGACCCAGGCTATTGGAAGATACCAAACTCAAAAACGAGACCATTCCGTGACTGGTTGCGTTGGGGACACGGTGTCGTGGATATAGAAAAAGCGATTGAAGAGTCGGTGGATACCTTCTTTTACCAAATTGCTTATGATCTCGGCATTGATCGCATATCCAAATGGATGATGATGTTCGGCTTTGGTGATTATACTGGCATCGATATCTACGAAGAAAGCAAAGCCAATATGCCAACTCGTGATTGGAAGATGGCCAGACACCGTGTGCCTTGGTATCAAGGTGATACTATTCCAGTTGGTATTGGACAGGGCTACTGGACTGCAACACCCATGCAGATTGCAAAAGCCACATCAGTTTTGGTCAATGAAGGTGAAGTAACCGCACCTCACCTACTTCGTTCAACCATTGATAACGGTCGTCCATTCGATGAACAAATCATGTCGGACATTGAAACTTACCCACCGCTAACCGGGGTTAAGAAGAAGTATTGGGATATCGCTCAGGAAGGTATGAGGCTGGCTAACCACGGTAAAAAAGGCACGGCAAGACGTTCATTCCAGAAAATGTCTTACCAAACCGCTGGTAAATCGGGTACCGCGCAGGTATTCGGCTTAAAAGAAGATGAAGAGTACAACGCGGATGAAATCGCAGAGCACTTACGCGATCACGCCCTCTTTACGGGTTACGCGCCTTTTGAAGATCCTGAAGCCGTCGTGACTATCGTTCTAGAGAACGCAGGTGGCGGTTCTTCTAACGGCGGCCCAGTAGTAAGAAGGATTTTAGACCATATTATCCTTGCAGAAGATTATCAAAGTGAGCCAATTAAATAATGAAACTTGATCCTTCAACTGGACGAAATAGAGCCCTATTCGAAAGGCTGCATATCGACCTGCCGCTATTGCTCGGCATTCTGGTTTTAATGGGCTTTGCCCTACTGATCATGTACAGCGCAAGCGGACAAAGCCTTGCGATGATGGATCGCCAGGCGATGCGCATGGCTCTGTCTTTAGGTGTGATGATCTTCCTAGCGCAAATCTCACCTCGCACTTATGAAACCTTGGCACCACTGCTATTTGTAGGTGGTGTCATCTTGCTATTGGGCGTGTTGTTCTTTGGTGAAGCCTCTAAAGGCGCCCAGCGTTGGTTAAACTTCGGCTTTGTTCGATTCCAACCGTCAGAGCTATTAAAGCTCGCGGTGCCTTTGATGCTGGCACGATTTATCGGTAAGCGCTCACTTCCACCAACATTCCAAACATTAGCGATCTCGCTAGTGATGGTGTTTGTACCGACGATTCTAATCGCAAAGCAGCCTGACCTAGGTACATCTATCCTTATCGCCGCATCAGGTATCTTCGTGATATTCCTGGCAGGTATCAGTTGGAAAATCATTGCTAGCGCCGCAATCGCGTTAGGGGCATTTATTCCAATCTTATGGTTCTTCTTGATGCGTGAATATCAAAAGGTACGTGTAAGAACCCTCTTTGATCCTGAATCAGATCCATTAGGTGCGGGTTACCACATCATTCAAAGTAAGATTGCGATAGGCTCTGGTGGTATTTCAGGAAAAGGTTGGCTGCAAGGCACTCAATCTCAACTAGAGTTTATTCCAGAGCGTCATACCGACTTCATTTTTGCGGTCATTGCCGAAGAGTGGGGCATGATTGGTATATTGTTCTTGCTTGCTATCTACTTGTTCATTATTGGACGTGGCTTAGTGCTTGCGAGCCAAGCTCAAACCGCATTCGGTCGAATGATGGGCGGCAGTATTGTACTGAGCTTCTTCGTTTATATTTTTGTAAACATTGGCATGGTAAGTGGCATTCTACCTGTGGTTGGTGTTCCTCTTCCTCTAGTCAGTTATGGCGGTACTTCAATGGTTACCCTCATGGCTGGTTTTGGTATTTTAATGTCGATACATACACACAGAAAAGCATTCTCAAAGGCGACCTAATCGATGTCTATTACAACGTTTCAAAACAAAGCATCCTTGGTTGAAGAGCTGCCAATCAAAAAAATAGTCTCTATCTTGGGGCTAGCGATTTTAATCAATGGTTGTTCTTCAAAGCAGCCAACAGGGCGCTACGATATTGATTCAGATATTGCACCAGACGCACCGATCTCAGTAGAGCATCTCGAGGATGCTCACCCTCAGTATGAACCTTATAGTTTAGGTGGTAATACGGATTACACTTTGCGTGGCGAAGACTACAAGATCGTAAAGAAAACCGAAGGTTTTACTGAGAAAGGCAAAGCCTCTTGGTACGGTAAGAAGTTTCATGGTCACTTAACGTCTAATGGCGAGATCTACGACATGTATTCGATGTCTGCGGCGCACAAAACATTGCCAATTCCAAGCTATGTAAAAGTGACGAATACCGACAATAACAAAACGACGATTGTTCGTATCAATGACCGCGGCCCATTCCATGAAGGCCGAATCATTGACCTTAGTTATGCGGCAGCTTACAAGCTCGATGTGTTAAGAACCGGCACGGCAAATGTTGAGATTGAAGTCATTACTGTAGCTATGCCAACCGACGCAAATAAAAAGGCTGCTTTACCGCAATTTATTATTCAAGTCGCGACATCTCCGCATGAAGATAGAACAGAGAAGTTAGCAAAAGATCTAGCCGAAAAGCTAGAAGTAGCAACGTTCTTGCAGCCAAATGATGACAACTACCGTCTGATGATTGGGCCATTTCATGACTATGCTCTGACTCAAGAGAAATTAGAACAAGTTAAGCTGATGGGTCACCCGTCAGCTTATATAAAAAAACACACCCTAACTCGCTAATTAATCTAACAGTTACTTCTGGTAATCAGCGCTCTGGTGTGACAGAGTGATTCTGTTAATATATGAATAGTTCACCAAATAATTGCATTCAAAATGATTAAATCTAATAAACTTGTTAAATCGATTTTTGCTACTTCTGTTGCTCTTTCTGCAACGATAGCTACATCGTCATTCGCCGCTCCTATTGTTGTTCCTGATGCACCTCAAATCGCCGCTAAAGGTTTTGTTCTGATGGATTACCATTCAGGCAAAGTACTAGCAGAGAAAGAGATGAATACTCAGCTTTCTCCAGCAAGTTTAACCAAGATGATGACGAGCTACGTGATCGGCCAAGAGCTCGACCGTGGCAACATCAACCTAAACGACGATGTTGTAATCAGTGAAAATGCTTGGGCTAAAAACTTCCCAGATTCATCTAAGATGTTCGTTGAAGTGGGCACTACGGTTAAAGTTGAAGAATTAAACCGCGGTATCATCATTCAATCAGGTAACGACGCATGTGTTGCTATGGCTGAACACATCGCTGGCTCTGAAGATGCATTCGTTGACCTAATGAACGCTTGGGCAAGCTCTATCGGCATGAAAGACACGCACTTTGCTAACGTGCACGGTCTAGACAACCCGAACCTATACTCAACGCCTTACGATATGGCGCTACTTGGTCAGGCGCTGATTCGCGACGTACCAGACGAGTACCGTATCTACTCAGAGAAGAAATTCACATACAACGGCATCACCCAATACAACCGTAACGGTCTGTTATGGGATAAGAGCATGAACGTTGATGGCATCAAAACGGGCCACACAAGCAATGCAGGTTACAGCCTAGTAAGCTCAGCGACAGAAGGCAAAATGCGCCTAGTGGCTGTAGTTATGGGCACCAAGAATGCGAATGCTCGTAAAACAGAAAGCAAAAAACTGCTTAGCTACGGCTTCCGCTTCTTTGAAACAGTGGCACCACACACAGCCGGTGAAACCTTCGTAGAAGAGAAGATCTGGATGGGTAGCAAGGACACAGTTGCACTGGGTGTCGACGAAGATACTTTCGTAACGCTACCTCGTGGTCAAGCTAAGAACCTGAAGGCAAGCTTCGTTCTTGAGAAAGAGCTAGAAGCGCCAATCAGCAAAGGCGATGTAGTTGGTAAACTATTCTACCAAGTAGACGGTGAAGACGTTGCTGAATACCCACTACTAGCACTTGAAGATGTAGACCAAGGCAGCCTATTCAGCCGTCTATGGGACTACCTAGTTCTTCTGTTCAAGGGTTTATTCTAAACAAGCAAAAGGTTTGTTCTAGGTAAAACCCAAGCTTGTTGTATAGCTAACCTAATGAGTAAGTTCATGATTTACTCATTAGCGAACCAAAAGCCGCCATGTGCGGCTTTTGTTGATCTTGAGTTCGGTGATATTTACACGTAATATTCCGCCTTATTACTCGTGTCTGTTGACCGAACACGCTTTTTATCGACATTTCGCCAATTTGCGAGAGTCTAGCCTTTTGGAGCTAATCATGAACATCAATTCTGATGCAAAACTAAAAGACCTCTTAGAGTTCCCTTGTTCATTCACTTACAAAGTAATGGGCCACGCTAAGCCAGAACTGACTGAGCTAGTACTAGAAGTGATCCAGCGTCATGCTCCTGGTGACTACAGCCCAACGCTAAAACCGAGTGCGAAAGGCAACTACCACTCTGTTTCTATCAATATTACTGCGACTTCAATTGAACAAGTAGAAACTCTTTATAAAGAACTGGGCGAGATCGAAATCGTTCGTATGGTTCTGTAATCTCCGATTACACATGAAAAACAGCGGCTTATTGCCGCTGTTTTTGTTTAAAGCACCCTATCTAGCTCAAATTCATTCAACTTAATTTTCAATAAATACAAAGAAAGTTGAAAAACCTTGCAGTCCGTCTGTAGTTAGAATCATGTTTCGCGTTTATAATGCGTTCACTTTATTAATCCTTGAGGGAGTGCAGCTTTGCAAAATAAGCTAATCGTAAAAAAATTAGGCCGTCAGGATTACGAACCTGTATGGAAAGCCATGCATAAGTTCACAGACGAACGCACGGAAGAAGACGTAGACCAAGTTTGGTTGGTTGAACACAACCCTGTCTTCACTCAAGGACAAGCAGGCAAAGCTGAGCATGTATTAAATGCTGGTGATATCCCTGTAATACAAAGCGATCGCGGTGGCCAAGTGACTTATCACGGCCCAGGCCAATTAGTGGCTTACTTTCTGATTAACATCCGCCGCAAGAAATTCGGAGTACGTGATTTGGTTACTCATATCGAGAACCTCGTAATCAATACTCTGAAAGCTTACAATATAGATTCAGCTGCCCGACCTGACGCTCCTGGTGTTTATGTCGATGGCAAGAAAATCTGTTCACTTGGATTACGTATTCGACGTGGCTGCTCGTTCCACGGGTTAGCACTCAACGTCGATATGGACCTGTCTCCATTCCTACGTATTAACCCATGTGGTTACCAAGGTATGGAAATGGCGCAGGTAAGCCAACTCGGCGGACCAAGTGAACTAGAAAACGTTGAGCAACAGTTAATACAAGAGCTCGTAGAGCTACTCGGCTATGACCAAGTAGACATTCAAGCCACCAGTAACATTACAGCAGAAGCATAAAATCATGAGCAAACCAATCCAAATGGAAAAAGGCGTTAAATATCGTGACGCTGACAAAATGGCATTAATTCCCGTAAAGAATATGCCTGCTGAACAGAAAGAAGTTCTACGTAAGCCTGAATGGATGAAGATTAAACTTCCTTCAGACAGCCATCGTATTCAAGAAATCAAATCAGCAATGCGTAAAAACAACCTGCACTCAGTTTGTGAAGAAGCGTCTTGCCCTAACCTAGCCGAGTGTTTCAACCACGGTACGGCAACGTTTATGATTCTTGGCGCTATCTGTACTCGTCGCTGCCCGTTCTGTGATGTTGCCCATGGTCGTCCTGTTGCTCCTGAAGCTGAAGAGCCAAAGAAACTGGCTAAAACAATTCAAGACATGAAACTGAAGTACGTTGTAATCACTTCAGTTGACCGTGATGACTTGCGTGACGGCGGTGCTCAGCACTTTGCTGACTGTAACCGTGAAATTCGCGAACTCAACCCAAATATTCGTATCGAAACACTGGTTCCAGACTTCCGCGGTCGTATGGACGTTGCGCTTGACCTAATGAAAGACAACCCGCCAGATGTTTTCAACCACAACCTAGAGACAGCGCCACGTCTATACCGTAAAGCGCGTCCAGGTGCGAACTACAAGTGGTCTCTTGATCTACTGAAGAAATTCAAAGAGCAGCACCCTGATATCCCAACAAAATCAGGTGTGATGATGGGTCTTGGCGAGACAAAAGAAGAGATCGTTCAAGTACTGAAAGACCTTCGCGAACATGGTGTGACTATGCTGACACTAGGTCAATACCTAGCACCAAGCCGTCACCACTTACCAGTAGAACGCTACGTGCCGCCTTCTGAGTTCGATGAGCTGAAAGAGATTGCTCTAGAGCTAGGCTTCACTCACGCAGCGTGTGGCCCGTTTGTACGTTCTTCTTACCATGCGGACTTGCAAGCTCAAGGTATGGAAATTAAGTAATCACGATTGCTTAACGAACAATGCAAAGGCGCTGAATATTATGTTCAGCGCCTTTTTTCTATCTTGTTCGTGCCGCTATAGCTTTATATTTCGTGCCACTAAGCTTTATATAAAAACAACAAAGCCACTCTTTATGAGTGGCTTTGTGCTTAATATTTCAAGTTCAGAGGAGGTAATTTCAAAAAGCCCAGATAGGGTTCTGCATTAACCGAAAGATGCCCAGATAACCGTTGCTACCAAAATTGGGCACACAAACTTCACATACATTGGCCAAACCTTACCAAACCAACCAAGTTGAAAATCAGGACTGCCTTGTTCAAGCTCTTTCACTTTTGAAGCTCGGCTCCATACCCAACCACCAAACACACAGAACATCAGTGCAGCGACTGGTTGAAGATACTGAGTTGCAATCATCGCTACCATGCCAAACATCGCAGCAAAGTTGTAAACAATCACCACACTAAACAGCGCGATAGCACCACCAATCACCCAGCTTGTTGGCGTTCGTCTAGTATTGAAACGCTCACTCACTAGCGCAACCGGGCCTTCAAGCATCGAAATCGAAGAAGTCAGTGCAGCAATCGTTAGTAGTAAAAAGAACACAATCGCAAAGATCTGTCCAAGCACACCTAAACTATCAAACATCAACGGCAAAACCGTGAATACTAGAGTGTCAGAGCTTAATAGTGAGCCGTCTTCAGCGTAGATTTGAACACCTTTTTGCATCGCAACAAACATTGCTGGCATCACCACTAATCCAGCAATAAAAGCGACAGCAGTATCCACCAGAGTTACGTTCATCGCCATTTTTGGTAGGTTCTCTTTCTTGCTTAAGTAAGAGCCATAAACCAACATCGAGCAACCGCCAATAGTGAGTGAGAAGAACCCCTGTCCCATTGCCGCCAGAATCAGTTTTCTATCCCACACTTTCTCAAAGTCTGGAATAAGGTAATGTTTTAGGCCTTCCATCGCGCCAGATTGCGTCATGATGTAAACAAACAATAAGCCAAATAAAACAAACAGCGCAGGCATCAAACGAGTCGACCATTTCTCGATGCCTTGCTTAACACCGCCCTGCACAATCAAGATAGTCAGTACATAGAACGCGACGGTACCAAATACGTTGCGCTCAACACTGAAGCCCTTAAACCAATCAGCAATCGCTTCTAGGCCGATAAGATCCGCGACCGCACCAATTAGGAAACAGATCAACCAGCCACCAACAATACTGTAAAACGCCAACACTGCGCTTGGTACACTCAGTCCAACCCAACCGACAAACTCACCGACTTTCTTACCCAAAGGGTTTGTCGTCAAAGATCGCATGCTATCAACTGGGTTTGCTTGGCCGTGACGGCCTATAGCCATCTCAACCACCAACATAGGGAAAGCAACCACGAAGATCATGATCAAATAGACTAAAAGGAAAGCGCCACCACCGTTGCTAGCAACTTGAGTCGGGAAACCCCAAATATTACCCAAGCCAACCGCTGCACCAGCCGCTGCTAAAATAAAACCTAAACGAGAGCTAAAGTGCTCTCTTGAAGAGGAAGATTGTTGGTCCATATCGCCCGCATTAAAAATCAGTGAACTAGTTGAGAAGTACAGTAATAAAAAGCAATGATAGGCACAACCAATAAATGAACAATTCTCTGATTTTTACAATCAATACGCTATTTAGAACAACAAAATTAACAAAAAACCAGTCTTATCGTTCAATTATAAGCAACAAAGCGAAGCAGTAGGCTTAAGAAGGAAATGGATTGAATTGAGATAAATACTCGCCGTGTGGTTCCATTTATACAAACAAAAAGAGCACCGACCGGTGCTCTTACTATTCATCACTAGACTCGAATTAAATTGTGAAGACTTGGTAATCTTTTAAGTTCGGAATGATTTCATGCAGTTCTTGCTCTTGTTCTGCCATCTCATCAAGTGAATCACAGAACTCATTCGCTTCCTCCTGTACTTGTTGAGAGTGTTCTTTCATTCGCTCTTCAACTTTCAGCTTTAATTCAGCCATACTGTCAGCCAGTTCAGTCAGGTTTAGGCCACCGTCTTGTTTCATTTTTTCTGACATCGCATTAAAAGCGCTAGAGATAAATTCTTGGTTAAAGATTTCTTTCGCCTTCTCGAAATCTTCAGACCAACCATTGGCCATCGAATCAAAGCTTTCTGCAGGCAACACTAATTCGCCATCTTTGTAATAACGCGCTTCCAGTTCTGCAAAGTAGGTTTTCATTGATTCTTTTACATTATCAAATGACTCAGGTGAATCCAGGCTAGCCGCGATATCATCAATCACGTCATTGGCTAACGCTAAGCTATCGTTGGCCATTTGTTTCGCTCGAGGTAAGTACTCACTCATGTTTTCGCGATATTTCTCAATCGCCGCTTGTTGGTCGGCATCAAGCTCAACCTTCTCACCATGAATATAGAGGTCGTTGTTATCATCAAAAACGGCCGTATCACCATTCACTTGATGGATTTCGACTTTTTGGTCATCGATTCGCAACTCATTCTTCAAATCAACTCGACATTGAGCCGCAAATGTTGGCAGGCTCACAAAAGAGATTACCGCTGTTAACGATGCGATTAATACACTGTTTTTCATAAATACATTGCTTTTCATAACATCCTCTCATCAATCTGACAGATTACTATACCCTTGGTATATGCTCCTTTGTCAGAGAAACGTTTTATATCTATTAGTCAGTTAGTTAGTCGATAGAGATAACTTCGTAGCAAAACTGTTTATCTGCGACCTTAAACTCAATCTCATCACCAACTTCTTTACCCATTAGAGCCTGGCCAAAAGGTGCATTTGCCGTCACGATGGCAATCTCATTCTCATTCCACGTGACAGAAAGTCCGCCGACTCTCGGCCCCATAAAAAAGTGTTTATATTGATCATGCTCGTCAATGACCACAACGTAACTGCTCACCGTAACCTTCTCACTATCACGCAACACTAAGTTACGATAACACTGAATATCGTCTTCACACTCTTGTACCCTCACCGCTTGACCATGGGCGAGATACGAAGCTTCTAATGCCAATGTATCGTACTTATGTTCAGGCACTGTCTCTTCATCTGTCGCAGCATCAATAGCGCGTTGAGTAGCAGATTGTGCGATACGTAATCGGGATTCAAGTTGCTCTATGATTATTTGGCGAAGCTCAGACTTATTCATACTATTGGGGTACTTTTCTATAGGAGCTACAGAATAGAATTAGGTACAATCAGGTGCAAGACATTTGATTCATCAAGCGACGCTATCATGAATGGGCGCCCGCTTTAGCATCAATACGACACTTAATAACTCAGGTAGAACATAAATGATTGAGCAGAAGCTAAAACAAGTATTCGGATTCGACTCACTGCGCAATGGGCAAAAGCAAGTCATTGATAACGTTCTATCTGGTCACTCGACTGCCGCGATATTCCCGACAGGCTCAGGTAAATCGCTGTGCTATCAATTACCAGCATTAGAGTTACCGCACTTAACCTTGGTGATATCGCCACTGTTAGCCTTGATGAAAGACCAACTCGCTTTCCTGCACAGTAAAGGCATTAGCGCAGCGGCAATCGAATCAAGCCAAGACCGACAAACCACACAACAGGTTATGCAGTCAGTGCGTAACGGTGACACCAAGATCCTCATGATCTCCGTCGAGCGCTTGAAGAACGAACGCTTTCGTCAGTTTATCTCCCAAGTGTCGATCTCACTGCTTGTGGTCGATGAAGCGCACTGTATTTCAGAATGGGGACACAACTTCAGACCCGACTACCTGAAGCTTCCTCAATACCAAAAACAGCTCAATATTCCTCAGGTTCTACTACTGACAGCCACTGCGACTACAGCGGTTATCCAAGATATGAAGTCAAAGTTTGAAATTGATGAGGAGCGCGTTGTGGTTACGGGTTTCTATCGTCAAAATCTCGATCTGTCGATTCAACCTTGTGAACAAACCAGTAAGCTAGAAACCTTGTGCAATGTGGTTAACCAAGCTTCTCTCGCTCCGACTATTGTTTATGTCACCCTTCAACAAACGGCAGAGATGGTGGCTCAGCAGCTTCGCAATGCTGGCGTTAATGCCGTGGCTTACCATGCGGGTCTTAAGCCTGAAAATAGAGATGCTATTCAACACCAATTCATGAATGATGACGTGAGCTGTATCGTCGCAACTATCGCGTTTGGTATGGGCGTGGATAAGTCCAACATTCGCCGAGTGATTCACTTTGACTTACCAAAATCGATCGAAAACTACTCACAAGAGATCGGCAGAGCTGGTCGAGATGGGCAAGCGTCTGAATGTATTTTACTGGCTAACAAACACGGTTTAAGCACACTCGAGAACTTCGTTTTTGGTGATACGCCAGACAACATATCGATCCAAGCGGTATTAAAAGAGATCTACGAAAATCAAAACATTGGCGCTTCTGGCTCGAATCAATGGGAGATCATGCTTAATCAACTATCACGTGAATCCAACATTCGTCAGTTACCGCTAAAAACACTACTGGTGTATCTCGAAATTGAAGGTGTGATTGAGCCCAAGTACAGCTACTTCGCAGACTACAAATTTAAGTTCATTCGTCCGAAACAGCAGATCACAGAGCAATTTCAAAGTGAACGTCGTCAATTTGTCGAAGCGATTTTCCAATGCTCTCCTCAAGCAAGAGTGTGGTGCCAAGTCGACTTCGATGCGCTTTGGACACACTTCCAAGCCGATCGTCAGCGTGTGATTGCGGCTATCGACTACTTCAATGAACAAGGTTGGATTGAACTAGAAAGCAAGCAGATCACCGATGTCTACGCGATCCACAATACTTCTGAAGATATGATGCAACTGTCAGAGCGTCTAACTGAGTTGTTTAAAGCAAAAGAAAACAGCGAGATAAACCGCCTTAACCAAATGCTGAATTTCTTTGAGGCGGATACTTGCCTAAGCTCACGCCTTGCGAGTTATTTTGCCGATGATAAAGCACCAACAAACTGCGGTCACTGCTCTGTATGTCGAGGAGAAGTGGCAATCTTACCAACCGTTGATGTTGAACCTATCGATGATGAGACGGTGATGACATGGATACATGAGTTTATTTCGGCTAGCCAACAGTTGATTACCGACGAAGCGATTACTCGTTTTCTATGTGGAATCGCCACCCCACTTTCAACCAAGCTTAAAGCCAGCAAAATGGTCGGCTACGGAAAGTTAGAGCAACAACCATTCAGTGATACCTTAGCGCGAGTGAAGCAGCTTCCTAGGTAACTCTTACCTATAAAAAAACCGACTAGGCTTTGAGGCTTAGTCGGTATTCATCTCACTCATTATCTTTAAAAGAAGCTCAGCTGACGCATCTGATCTTTAGGTTGTAGCATCACACTTAGGCCAAGCAGGCGTATCTCTCGTCCTTGCTGCCTTTTCAGTATTTCACTAAGCAGCTCTTTGAAGTGTTCACGATCGAGAGAGGCGTGGATGTGCTCAATCGTGGTTTGTTGAAAATCGGCGAACTTGAGCTTAATGCCTTGCTTGATGATCGCTTTGCTTGGACTAGCCTTTTCTAAGCGAGTCTCGAGTTCAGGAAATAGCTTGTCTTCGATTACCTGCCAACATTCAGCGTAAGTTGAAATATTTTGAGTGAAGGTGCGCTCTACGCCTACCGATTTTCGCTCGCGCTCGATGATAACTTCTCGATCATCAATGCCATGACTGCGCTTCCAGAGTGATGCACCTTGACGGCCAAACTTGAGTAGGAGGTCTCGATAGTCAGACTCTTTGATATCCTTACAAGTAAAGAAACCTGCTTGATGCAGCTTTTCTATGCTCACTTTGCCGACACCGGGAATCTTTTCAAGTGGTAGCTCATCGATCACTGATTGCACGTCTTGTGGAGGGATAACAAACTGACCATTGGGCTTATTCAGATCTGAGGCCACTTTCGCCAAGAATTTAATCGGTGCAATTCCTGCAGAAGCTGTCAGGTTCAGTTCGTTCCAAATATCACGGCGAATAGACTCGGCAATAAGTGTTGCTGAACCGTGACACCGCTTAGAATCGGTGACATCAAGGAAAGCTTCATCCAAAGAAAGAGGTTCAATGATTGATGTGTATCGAGAGAAGATTTCGCGGATCTTTTTAGATATCTCGACATAGACCGACATTCTTCCCGGCACAACCAATAGATTAGGACAAAGCTGTAGGGCCTTTCCGGTAGGCATTGCAGAGCGAACACCAAACTTGCGGGCTTCATAATTACAGGTGCTCAAAACGCCGCGTTGCTTTTCATGCCCACCAACAGCTAACGGGCGATTTCGGTAAGCAGGGTTATCACGCATTTCTACAGCCGCGTATGTAAACTACCAGGTGAAAAATGTAGTCTTGAGCGAATGAGTGAGTGAATGACTTTTAAAAATAGATATTTAAATGAAAAAATGCACTTACATAGTTCACTTACAGAAAAATATCGAAAGTCGCAAGGTAAATACCTCATCCTCACTTACATTTTACCACTTGAGAGCCATCTGAGTGTTGGCTTGCCCTTCTTTGGGTTCCAACCCAACACTTAACCCTATCAAGCGAATTCCACGGCCATTTGCTCGTGATAATGCTTCCTTTAATAGAGCAGAGAAAAACGATTTATCAAGACTGGCTTGCTTATGTTCAACCGTTGTTTGCTGGAAGTCATTGAATTTTAGTTTAAGTCCCTGACGGGTTACTCTTTTATCATGAGCAATCTTACTGAATCGTCTCACTAATTCATCATATAGTGATTCAATAGCTTCAAGACATTCAGATTCAGTCCGAATATCTAGAGAAAATGTCCGCTCAACACCAAGAGACTTTCTAATTCTTGTTGTTGTTACCTCACGATGATCGATTCCATGACACCGCTCCCATAGGGAACTACCAAACTTACCAAACTGTTTAAGTAACAGATGCTGATCATAGTTTTTGATATCGATGCCTTTATACAAACCAAGCTTATTCAACTTTTCTAGTGTTACTTTACCAACACCTGGAATCTTGCCTAAATCTAGGTCGTTAACGAATACCTCAATTTCAACTGGTGTTACAACGCAAATTCCATTTGGTTTATTGATATCGGACGCGACCTTTGCAATAAATTTTATAGGGGCTACACCAGCACTAGCCGTAAGCTCTAACTCTGTTTCAATTGTCTTACGAATATCCTCAGCGATTAAAGTTGCCGAGCCTCTAAATAGTTGTGAGTCAGTTACATCAAGATAAGCTTCATCAAGTGATAGAGGCTCAATAAGGTCAGTATAACGAGCAAAGATTGCATGGATCTGCTTGGATACAGCTTTGTATTTATCCATATCTCCGCCGATAACCGTTAAGCTTGGGCATAATTTGAGAGCATGCGCGGTCGCCATTGCCGAACGAACACCATACTTTCTGGCTATATAGTTACATGTTGAGATAACGCCACGTCGGTCCTGAGAACCACCAATAGCTAATGGTATATCTCTCAACTCTGGATTATCTCTCATCTCAACGGCAGCGTAGTAGCAATCAAGATCTATATGAATAATTTTTCTAGTCATGAGGTTCAGTTTGTAGGGTCGAAAAACTGGATCCAATAGAGGTATTAGTTTATCTGCAATTTATAAGCACTCTGGAATTACAAGCACCAATCCACTGTATAGATTAACAGTAGAATAACTACCCTACAATACCTAAAAACAGTCTCTCTAGCCCTTAATTAGAAAATCCCTGTTAGCGGTATTTAAAAACTATCATTTAACGGATTATCTTAGATATCGAAAGAGTGCTAACCTAATCGTCATTCTCACTTATCCACCCCACGCTCAAGGCTACTAATCTCAGCTAACTGTTATTCTCTCATTGACATATTAGGTGCTGTACTGGATACAATTGTGGATTGCCGACTACTAAACAAACAGTTTTACTGATTTATTTTTTCATACGATTCTCCCAGCAAGGGAGCCTACGAACCTCATCCAGCACTTTCAATAGAATTTTGCGGTTAGGTTAGTGAAGTAAGTTGATAACACCAATGATTACTGTATCAAGGGCGAAATTCGACACACTTGCGAGCTATTTATAACTAAAGAAAAGAACATGTTTATTTTTTTGATTGAAGTTATGGTTATTTTTATATTCAGCCAGTAGATTGTTTTAGTCAGATACATGGCCTAAATTCACAACTATTAGAGATATTTACAAGCATGAAAGGCTCATTGAAAAAAAATCGTTATCTTAAGTTCCTCGGTCGTTTGAAAAAAATACAAATTGCTAAGCTTCGCTCTTATGGCTTGCTTACTAGAGAAGAAGCTTATGAGAAGAGAATGTCGCCTATAAAGACAGAAAATAATTCTGATTGGTCTGAAGGTTATGCAAAGACTAGACTAGAACTCTGGGGGTTTCCTGAACTTCAGACAGTAGATCGTAACCCTAGATATAAAGATCAAATAAAACTGCACGCCAAGAGAAAGTCCTTACCACATATGCTTACACCTGATTTCGTCGTTGGAACACATAAAATCACAGCTAATGACCCAAATGATTTTTATTTGGACGCCCATGAAATTACGGAAGGTTTATGGGGTAACTTTAATGACAATAAAAACAAATTTCCTGATGGAAACCCGATTAAGGCTATGTATGAGGAGATGAATAATACTAGTTACACATCTGAGAAGCCGTATCGTCTCATTTTGAACGAGCTCAATACTGATCTAAGAAATTCTCTTTACAAGAGTGTAATAGACAAAACATCAAAATACTCTGCAAAGCGTGGAGGGAACACATCAAAATTCGGCATGATCAGCGTCATGTCAAATAAAAATACTAGTATAGCGATGGTCGTTTATACTAAGTTAATTTTATCTATTTTTGACGATATGCTTATTCCTTTTGCAAAAAGCGAATTACCATCGATTCTTCCAACACTATCATCAATGAAACAAGATTTAGTTATTCCTACAGGTGTTGGGGAACTTAAATCACTGTGTATGCCTTTTGATGGTAAATGGACGTTTTGGTTATTAATCGGTTATGGTCCGTTTAAAAATAAAGATTTACTTATCGTAAATTCTACTGGCTTATCGGCGTTAGATAACAGCTGCGAAGTAAAAAAATGGTTATTCTCAATTCTTTACAAGAATTCAGCTATTTAACCAGTCTGATGTACAGATTTTACTGGGGAATTCAAAGTTAGATAACACTATTCGTTACCTTGAAATTTAGTTTGAAGAGGCTTTCAGAGGAGACTGGTTACCGACATCCGCTGAAACAGGCTTTTCTCTACTTCTGAGAAGTCGGTGCTCCATTCCGTGCTGACAACTAGGAAGAAATCCTTCTCAGTTGCTTTCCAACTCATAAGAATTCCTCGTAGTTGAACTGTTGTCAAATTTGCAATACTTGCCTTAGCGATGAAAAAGTTCAGTTGTTTCTGATTCTGCAACAGCTCCCACCGGCTCAAATTGTGCAACAGCTTGTTGCACAATTTTCTTTAAACACTTCTGCCCCTAAACGTGTTTAGAGCATAAGAAACTATCAATAGATTAATTTGTGTGTAAGCCTGCTGCACCAGTTTTTTTAGTCCCAGATACGACAAAGCCACAGAATGTTTGTCATTCAAATCGAAGAGGGAACACATTCTGTGTGCAGCGTCGGGTGTTTTATCACCAAAGTATATGGAAGGGAAAGCACCTAGACTTATCATATGTCCTCGGTGGTCTGCTTTGCAATTAAGCCAAGTTCAATTCGATACAATTACTTCTGGCCAGACAGTAAATAGTATCTCCAAGAAAAAGCAGGGATACCCGAGGCTCTCAACGTTAGTTTAAAGCTAAGAACTGTATGTGGCAAGCTTACTTCTGCCCCATTGTGTGTTTCGATCCCACTAAGCGCTACCGACTAACATGACTTTTTCAAAAATAAAACTAATACAATAAGTCAATTGCTATATACCAGATTGGCTCAACTCATTAGTTGAAATTCACTAAACTTAGCAAAATTAGGTGTGTTTGAACTACCACTAAAGGTATAAAGCATAAGTCCTTTTGCTTGGCCGTTTAATGTCTTCGCAGAGCCAATGACTTGCCAAGAGCGTTTTTGATTACATTCCAAGAACGCAGTGATAGTACCATCATTTTTTTCTATCTTAACTGAGGCTGTCGTGCCTTCAAATGTGCTAAGTTGTTTGATCTCTGGTTGACCATTTTGCTCTACAACAAACACAATGGAAGGCTCGCCCATGAACATTTCTTTACTAATTTTGATGTAGTTATCGTTGTCCCAGTAAATGCCTAGGCCAGCTTGTTCAAATGGCAAGGTTGGCTCTAAGGTGATGGTTACTTCTGCGCTATAATTGGGTTGAGATACTGGGTAGATGAAAATGTTATCCACGTCACTTGAACCCGCGCCAAAAATATTGCCCTCTTGCACTTGCATCGACAACAGCCCGTTATCAAATGACCAATGGCTTGGGTTCTCATTTTGAATGTACCAGTCGTTTAAATTCTTCATTTCGGACTCCTTGGGTTTAGATCATGCGTTGGCGAAGGCTATAAAAAATATCTTCAAGGTCGCCAAGTTTTTGCTGCTCTATGCGCTTTAGCTGTTGCTGCACCGTGTCATACATGAGCTTATTGTTCATGTCATTCAGTGTCGCATAGTGGTGGGTACGACGACCTAAAATAAAGTTATTTTGATCGTTTTCGTTCATCAACATGAAGTGATCAATGGTACGTAAAAACGCCTCTTTATCATGCGGAAATTGTCCATTGAGTTCCGTCAGCAAATTTATCCCATGATAATTACCGTAATTGCTTTTGATGCCATCTAATTGGCTGATCAATTGAAATTGTTCTTCCAACATCTCACGCTCTGAAAGTGGCGTAAACTGGCCGTTTTGAACCATATCATCCAACTCAGTACCAGGTTTTACCGCTAGCGATAATATTCGGATCTCCTCAGGGTCAATCTGGTTTAATAGCTGGGCAGTCTGTGCGATATGGTGCTCGGACAACGCCTTCCCACCTAAGCCAAGAATGATGAATGTCATCATTTTCATACCCGCCTGCTTCGCGTACTCGGCTGATTTCAAAATTGACTTAGGGGTGATCCCTTTTTTCATCAACTTGAGTACCTCAAGCGAGCCCGACTCCATACCGCAATACAGCATGTTTAACCCTGCATCGCAGATAGCCCTCATCTCGGCTGGAGACTTTTTAGTCATGGTTTGAGCTCTGCCATATGAGCTAATTTGTGTGAGCTCCGGGAACGCCTCTTTTAGTGTATTGAGCACATCCAGTAAATCGTCCGTTTCCATTGCAAAGGAATCACCATCTTGCAAAAAACAGCTCTCAAACTGTCGGTTTTTATAGAAGGCTCGTGCCGCCCAGATATCACGTTTGATCTCTTCGACAGGACGAATAGAGAACTCCATCCCTTCAAACAGAGTACAGAACTTACATTTATTCCACGGGCAGCCTTGTGTTGTCCGTATCAGCAAACTGTCTGCTTCAGAGGGTGGGCGTATTGGACCTTGTTGAAATTGTATCTGTGTCATGGCTTATCTATCCATCAATGAAATCAATAAGCGCATGCTACGTAATTTAAAGCACAGTAAAAACTGGGGCTAGTTTGATTTATTATCAAATTAAAATAGACAATCCATTATCAATCTATTTTTGATAATAAATCAAATGGGAGGTTGTTTATGGATGTGAATGCGTGTCGTACTATACATCCAACCCAACAAGGCAGCGAAGGCATCGTTTGATAAGCTGCATAACGTTATGATGAGGAATACCCTATGAGCAAGTTAACTATCGTTGCAAACATCGTTGCTAATGAAGACAAAATTGAACTAGTAAAAGCAGAACTGCTAAAACTAATCGACATCACACGCGCTGAAGAAGGCTGCATTAACTACGACCTTCACCAAGATAACGAGAACCCAGCACACTTCATGTTCTACGAGAACTGGACTTCACGTGAACTTTGGCAGACACACATGGCAAACACGCACCTAGCCGAGTACATGGCAGCAACAGAAGGCTCAGTGGCAAGCTTCACGCTAAACGAAATGACGCAAATCGCATAAATAGTTTTTGATTCTGTAGTGTTTGGAAGGAAGGTCATCATGACCTTCTTTTTTTGCCTGTCGATGTAGTGAAAATAATGATTATTGATATCTGGTTCTATCTAGCTGCGATACCTGCTGTGTTCTTTTATGGGATGGGAAAAGGCGGTGTTGGAGGGATTTTGGGTATGCTCTCGGTGCCATTAATGGCAATGAGTGTTTCGCCTGTCCAAGCCGCTGCTATTCTATTGCCACTTTTATGTGGAATGGATCTAATGGCGCTGTTTTATCATCGTAAAAATTGCAATTATGCCGAACTCAAAGTCATGATGCCTTTTGCTGTGTTAGGGGTTATGGCCGCTTCTTACTTCATGGGCAGCCTTCCGACACACATTGTTGAACTAATGATTGGTGGATTGGCGCTGACTTTTTTGGGGCAAAAATTATTGTTGAAGCAATCAGGTTCACCTAACCGAATCAAAGGCTACGCATTAAACCTATTATCAGGTTTTTCGAGTACGATAGCTCATGCAGGGGGACCGCCAGCAAGCATGTATTTGCTACCCAAGAAACTGCCTAAAGAGCAACTTATCGGCACCAGCGTTGTGTTTTTCGCTGGGCTTAATTTTGTTAAGTTAGTCCCATACAGTTATATGGGACAACTCGATACACAAAACTTGATGACATCACTCGTGCTTGTACCTATTGCATTTATAGGGGTGAGAACCGGTGTTTGGTTGGTTAACATCATCTCTCAAGAGCTGATTTACAAAATCAGCTACAGCGTATTATTCATTACGGCTATAAAAATGTTGTACTCCGGAGTCGCTACGTTATAAGCCATCGTCAGTATCTTATAGCGCTCTTTTTTCTGCTAATTGCTCAAGTATCACGTTCGTTCTCTCTCTAAATAAATCTCTTAACAGCCGAACCGTTGGTGTGATGGACTGACGGCTCGGACAAACCAACCAGAGTTCAGTCGGCGTTGGTTTGTACTCCTTCATAATACTAACCACTCGACCTGCTAAAAGGTCATCAGACATATCAAGGCACGATTTGATTGCCACACCTTTACCTGCAACACACCAACGCCTCACCAGATCCCCATCATTCGAAGCTCGATTGCCTTTCAGTTTTACCTTATGAGTCGTACCCTCATGACTGAATAACCACTCATTTTGTAACACATCGTGCAATTGATAAAACAACGCATTGTGCTCAAGCAGATCGTTCGGCTGTGTGGGGGCTGGATTTTCCGCTAAATAGCTAGGGCTTGCACACAGCACTCTCTGTACATCACAGATTTTAAAGCCATACATATTGGCATCGGTTGGTGAGCCATAGCGCAGAGCCATGTCGACAGAATCACGGTAGAAATCAATATTGCTATCGCTAATACTTGAACGCAGTGAGACATTCGGGTATTGCAATAAAAACTCATCTAACCAAGGAGTAATAAGGTTACGCCCCAAATCAGACGATAGCGCGATACGAATTTCACCATCAATAATGCCCAAGTCTTCATGCATATTCATTTTGGCCTGCTCAAGCATCTTTAGCGCCTCTTGACACTGAGGTAAATAACGCTCCCCAGCAGAGGACAATCGCAAGTGACGGGTTGTACGGACAAAAAGCTCCGCGCCCAGTGATGCCTCAACGCGCTTTACCGCTGCACTGGCTGTGGCGGTACGCATATCTAAATTGGTTGCCGCTGCGGTGATGCTGCGAAACTCCGCGACTTTTAAAATAACCTGTAAATCTTCTAAGAGCATGATGAGACCTTTACCAGAAAAAGGGACAGCAGTATTTGCTGCGTTTCTACTATTTATAAAGCAGTCTTGACGACAGAACAATCTGCATTCAAATTATTTTTGATAATAATTCAAATTAAAACCTGTTTTTCATTGTTAATAACTCGCCTATCATAGCTTCATTCAAACAAACCCGACTAAACACAAGACCTAGCGCATACGTTTATGATTATCAATTTATTTTAGATAATGTTTAAAAAATAATTAGATAATCCATGACGATTCATTGACTACACTGATTGGTGTTGCCAGTGCTTACGGCAAGCTACAGAAATAAGGTGTTGTTTTTTTTTAGGGTTATTATTGTTGTTAACAAGTAGAGAGATAAAGGAATTAAACATGACTAAATTGACTATTGTTGCAAATATTGTTGCGAACGAAGATAAAGTTGAACTGGTTAAAGCAGAGCTATTGAAGCTGATTGATATCACGCGTGCTGAAGAAGGCTGCATTAACTACGACCTTCATCAAGACAACGAAAACCCAGCACATTTTATGTTTTACGAGAACTGGGTATCTCGTGAGCTATGGCAAGCACACATGGGTAATACTCACCTTGCAGAATACATGGCAGCGACGGAAGGGTGTGTTGCAAGTTTCACGCTAAATGAAATGACGCAAATCGCTTAACTTTACATTAGATGGGTATCAGCCATTTATTACGAACCAAAATCAAGTGAATCCCACTAAGGTACATGAAATGAAAAACGTAAAATCACTTTTAGCCATTGCGGTAGCAACCCTCTTTAATACCGCTCAAGCAGCAGAGATCGAAGTCGTCGCTGAGCTTGACGGCACCCGCCCTGGGAACATCACTGTGACTGAACAAGGCCGCACATTCCTTTCAATGCAGCCTCTTGATGGTCCAAAATATCGCGTTGTTGAACTGATGAAAGATGGTTCAACTCAGCCTTTCCCAAGCGAAGATTGGGCGGATGGTCCAGAGACTGGTAAGGTTGGTCTATCGTCAGTCATTGGTATTGATAGTACCGAAGATGGTGTGGTTTGGATTCTCGACATGGGCAGTGCTGACGCTTCAGCGCAGATTGTGGCTTGGGATACAGTAAACAACAAGCTATTTAAACGCATCGAGATAAGCAAAGATGTTACTGTCGGCAACTCTTTCCTACAGGATTTCGCTTTAGATACCAAACGTAACCAGATGTACATTGCAGATACCAGCCTTGGTAACTTGTTCGGTGACCCAGCACCTGCGTTTGTTGTTGTGGATTTAGAGACGGGGGAATCTCGCCGCGTTCTTGAATCTTACAAGGCGCTACTATCACCAGAGCATGATGTGGTGATTGATGGTTCACTGATGGGGGCAAAGCGTGAAGATGGTAGCTCTGATGCGCTTTACCTTGGACTGAACCCAGTAACGATTGATGCTGCAAACGAGTGGGTATATTTCGGCACGGTGAATGGCAGTGCGATTTACCGACTACCAGCGGGTGCGCTTGCAAACGAGAAGCTGACAGATAAAGAGCTTGCTCAATCTATCGAGTTCTACAATGAAAAACGCCCAAGTGACGGCATGATCATTGCCGATAACGGTGATATCTATGTCGGCGATGTTGAGAAAAACGCTGTGAGCATTGTAACGAGTGAGAGCTTCAAGACGTTTGCACAAGATGACAAATTGCTGTCATGGGCAGATGGCTTCTCAATTCAGGGTGGTTACCTCTACGTGACGCAAAATTCTCTGCATCTAAATCCAGCCCTTAATGAAGGCGAAGAAGGTGCGAGCAAACCGTTCCATGTTTTACGCATCAAACTAGATTAAGACGACCGTAGATAGACACGTCAATATAAAGCGTATGTATTTCATCAATGCATACGCTTTTTTATTAAGTGTAAATCGGTATCTGTCAATTTATATTTGATAATGACTCAAACATTAGGCTGTTTTTGATTGGGTTTTAGGCTTGTATTCTTAGTCCATCAGCAACGATAAGAGCGAAAGAACAATGAATAAAAAAATCACAATGGGTGTAACAGATTTATCATTTCATCGCACGGCCGCTTCATTGGTTAGCAATTAGCAATGTATTGAAAAGTATGGGTTTCGAAGTTGAGCGAATCTTTTCCCCGCATCAGGAAAATTTTGAAAAACTGAAAACGGGTGAAATCGATATGCTCTCTTCTGCTTGGTTACCATCGAGCCATGGTATCTATAAGTCGGACGTTGAAAAAGTTGAGCCATTAATCGAGCTTGGACTTCATTACGAACCTTACGCACTGTGGGGTGTGGCGGATTTATTGAAGCCTGAAGTCGTCGAGCAAATGAGACCTAAAATTCAAGGTATTAATCCAGGAGCTGGAATCACTCGCTTCTCTATCCAGATGATGGAAGAGTACGGTTTAAGTAAAGCAGGCTATGAGTTTTTTACAGGCAGTGAAGACGACTGTTTTAGTGCTTTTGAAGATGCCGTCGCAAATAAAGAGTGGGTCATTGTGCCGCTATGGAAACCGCAATTTCTTCACTATCGTTATGATATTCGCGAGCTTATAGAGCCGAAAGGGCTGCTTGGAATTGTAGACCGAGCTGTACTGTTACTGAGAGATGATAAGAAAAATCTATTTACTGATGAACAGCTTAAAACCTTAGATTCATTACGTTTCTCCAACGATATTATTGCCGAGCTTGATTATAAAGTGTGCCGAGAGGGTAAACCGCAAGATGAAGTGACGTATGAATGGTTAGCTGCACAAGGTGTTATCTAACTAGGTTAACAGGTAAGTATCTCAACACTACTCGGTCGAGCAGTGTGATTATCAAAAATATATTGAATGTAATTAAAAGATTAGGCGGTTTATCTAGGGTAAAAAATCTCTATGATGAAGGTGTCCAATCAAAGGAGAAACAACATGCCAGCACCAACAACAATGAAAGCAATTGGTTTTACTCAATCACTAGCAATTACAGAGCAAGACAGCTTATTCGAGTTTGAAACAAGCCTGCCAGAGCTAAAAGACAATGACCTGCTGGTAAAAGTGAGTGCGACCTCGATTAACCCAGCAGATGCAAAAATACGTATCCGCAACGCACAAGATAAAACCCTAGAGCAGCCAAAAGTATTGGGCTATGACGCGGTGGGTGAAGTGGTTGCTAAAGGTGGCAATGTTTCAGGCTTCGAAATTGGTGACCGTGTTTATTACGCAGGTGATGTGACACGTATGGGTGCGAATGCTGAGTACCAAGCGGTCGATTACCGAATTACAGCTCACGCCCCAAAAAGCCTTTCTGACGAATCAGCAGCCGTTATGCCTCTCGCTACATTGACAGGTTGGGAAGCCTTGTTTGATCGCCTACGCGTTCGTCCAGAAGAGAAGAAATCTATCCTGATTATTGGTGGCGCAGGCGGTGTCGGCTCGATTACGATTCAATTGGCGAAGCAGCTCACTAACTTAACAGTGATTGCGACCGCTTCAAGACCAGAGACTGAGCAGTGGGTAAGAGATATGGGCGCTGACCATATTGTGAATCACCGCAATCTAGTGGAGTCGGTACGTGAGCAAGGCATTCAACATGTGGACTACATCTTCAACGTTGCAGATACCAAAGGTCACTGGGATGCAATGGTCGAGTTGATTGCTCCGCAAGGCATGATCAGTTCAATTGTAGAATTTGATGGTGGTGTTGACCTATCAAAACTACAAGGCAAATCAGCTGGCTTTATCTGGGAGCTGATGTTTACTCGCTCGCTGTTTAACACTGACGATATCCAGAAGCAGCAAGATATCCTGTTCCAAGCGGCAAACTTGATTGATGCTGGCCGCATTAAATCAACACTCACTACAACATTAAATGGCTTTGGTGTTGAGACGTTAAAAGACGCACACCAACGTATCGAAAGCAGCGCGTCAATTGGCAAAACTGCAATTAAATACTAACTCAGACTTATAAAAACGGGATTTTTGATGAAACTGTATATCTACGAGCATTGTCCATTTTGTGCCCGTGTTGTTTATGTTGCTAATGCACTGAAGCTTAACGTTGAATACCAAGTTGTGGATTACGCTGATGCGCAAACTCTGATTGATTTAATCGGTCAAAAAATGGTGCCAGTTTTGGAGAAAACGGATGGCAACGTGATGGCGGAAAGCATGGATATCATTGCTTACTTTATCGAGCAAGCTGGTATTGATGCGGTAGCCGCACCATCAGAAGAGACGTTGGCATTTCAGCGTGAGGCATTCCCTTTGATTCAAAGAATTGGCTACCCTCGCTGGACGAAACTGAATCTAAAAGAGTTCGCGACTGAAGCAAGTGTTACTGCATGGCAAGCGAAGAAAGAGACAGAAGAGCTGAACTTTGTTCGCCTGTTAGAAAGCACAGAGCAAATTGTTGCAGATGTAAACGCACAGTTGCTTAACGCTGAAGCGTTGATCCAACCGAATGCGGGTAAATCACCACTGCCTCTGGTTGATCAGGCTATCTACTTCTCGCTACTGCGCGGCTTCTTTGTTGAGCCCACCGTTACTTGGCCGCAAGAGCTTAAGTTATGGCTGGAAACAAACAGTAATGAGCTAGGTGCTAGTATACTAACTGTCTAGACTGGTTGGACGAAAGCGTATTAATTAGGCCCGAGTTATCAAGATGGTAGCTCGTTTTTTTTATTAATATAACCAGTCAAACTTAAAAACAGTAAAACCTGTGATTTCTTTTTACTCATTACTATTCCTCTTCCCCTAGAAGTAACCTCAAGGCAGGTTGGAAATCTTTACGACGTGATTTTCCATACCTGTAGTTATTCATTTATTTCTAATTTAGCAAAATCCCAAACACGAAAATGTCCAAAAGCTTCTCGGATTGAATTTTTACCCGTGGCACTTTCTAACAAAGTGCCTCCTAGCTCGGATCTGCCCCAAAGTGAGCCAGAGAGGGATTAAACTCAGTTTCAAACCCTTCAACTTGCCTTACTTTTTTTATGCCTAGAGTTCCAACAATGTAGCTAAATTTTCTAATCCACAACAGACTGACCTTCAATCACACTTACGCACGAATATGTTGCTCAACTATCTCTAAGTTGTTGAATAATAAAAAACTAAAGGAAAGCTTTTGATTGATAACGTGCCTTGAGTCGGAAGCAATGTGTGCTTGCACGATATTAAAATGTTAGGCTTCTTTTTGGCAATGGATAGGTATAGGTACATAAATTGGAAGAATTAGTTATTAAAAACACAATCACAATGATTGGAGTGATGTTTGCTGCAATTGTCGGCGGATTCTTTTCGCTAATGAATTTGGTTTCTTCCAAAGAGCAAAAGGTTTCAGAATTTCGACAAGATTGGATTAATTCATTAAGAGAATCAATTTCCTCTTACATAGCTTCGCTGTATTATTTGTCTACTTTATATAAGCATTATGTTGAGCAGCACCCCGACAAGAAAAACCGATTCGAAATGACAAAAGGTGTCGAAGAGACTTACTCTCAAGTAAATAAAATGTACAACGACATAATCTTTCGTATAAATGAGAATGAAAAGAAACCTCACCTTAAGAAGTTAAATGACGACTTCCTTGCCGCGCTTGAAGAATCGAGAGATCTTTTTAACAAAAATGAGTTCAAAGAAGTTAAAGTCAGTTGTAATAAAGTAAGAAGCTATGCCAAACCATTACTTAAAATAGAGTGGGAACGGGTCAAGTCGGGTGAGCCAGCTTATCGATACTCTAAGTATTTCTCAGTTGCAATATTGGTTGTTGGAGTTTCAATATTCTCTTATACATCTTATAAAATAATTGACACTGCATTAGTTAGCCCTAGTCAAACCGAAACCGTAATAGAGTCAAAGCCTAACAAATAAGGATTAAGG
>NZ_JBFRTN010000002.1:0-2800 GCF_041474095.1 Vibrio sp. 10N.222.54.A3 | reverse complement strand
ACCCTTTCGGGTTGTATGGTTAAGTGACTAAGCGTACACGGTGGATGCCTTGGCAGTCAGAGGCGATGAAAGGCGTAATAACTTGCGATAAGCCCAGATTAGGTAGTAATAACCTTTTGAGTCTGGGATTCCTGAATGGGGAAACCCACTTACATAAGTAAGTATCCTGTTGTGAATACATAGCAACAGGAGGCAAACCGGGGGAACTGAAACATCTAAGTACCCCGAGGAAGAGAAATCAACCGAGATTCCGAAAGTAGCGGCGAGCGAAATTGGATTAGCCCTTAAGCTTTTAATGATGCAGGTGAAGAGTCTGGAAAGTCTCGCAGTAAAGGGTGATAGCCCCGTAACCGACACATCATAATCAGTGAAAACGAGTAGGGCGGGACACGTGATATCCTGTCTGAATATGGGGGGACCATCCTCCAAGGCTAAATACTACTGACTGACCGATAGTGAACCAGTACCGTGAGGGAAAGGCGAAAAGAACCCCTGTGAGGGGAGTGAAATAGAACCTGAAACCGTGTACGTACAAGCAGTAGGAGCACCTTCGTGGTGTGACTGCGTACCTTTTGTATAATGGGTCAGCGACTTAATTTTAGTAGCAAGGTTAACCGTTTAGGGGAGCCGTAGGGAAACCGAGTCTTAACTGGGCGTACAGTTGCTAGGATTAGACCCGAAACCAGGTGATCTAGCCATGGGCAGGTTGAAGGTTGAGTAACATCAACTGGAGGACCGAACCGACTAATGTTGAAAAATTAGCGGATGACTTGTGGCTAGGGGTGAAAGGCCAATCAAACCTGGAGATAGCTGGTTCTCCCCGAAAGCTATTTAGGTAGCGCCTCGGACGAATACTACTGGGGGTAGAGCACTGTTAAGGCTAGGGGGTCATCCCGACTTACCAACCCTTTGCAAACTCCGAATACCAGTAAGTACTATCCGGGAGACACACGGCGGGTGCTAACGTCCGTCGTGGAGAGGGAAACAACCCAGACCGCCAGCTAAGGTCCCAAAGTATAGCTAAGTGGGAAACGATGTGGGAAGGCTCAGACAGCCAGGATGTTGGCTTAGAAGCAGCCATCATTTAAAGAAAGCGTAATAGCTCACTGGTCGAGTCGGCCTGCGCGGAAGATGTAACGGGGCTAAGCTATACACCGAAGCTGCGGCTACGTACCTTAGGGTATGTGGGGTAGGGGAGCGTTCTGTAAGCCGTTGAAGGTGGTCTGTAAGGGCTGCTGGAGGTATCAGAAGTGCGAATGCTGACATGAGTAACGATAAAGGGAGTGAAAAACTCCCTCGCCGGAAGACCAAGGGTTCCTGTCCAACGTTAATCGGGGCAGGGTAAGTCGACTCCTAAGGCGAGGCCGAAAGGCGTAGTCGATGGGAAACGGGTTAATATTCCCGTACTTCTTACAATTGCGATGGGGGGACGGAGAAGGCTAGGTGGGCCTGGCGACGGTTGTCCAGGTTCAAGTACGTAGGCGGGTGGTTTAGGTAAATCCGGACCGCTATTAACGCTGAGATACGATGTCGAGCTACTACGGTAGTGAAGTCATTGATGCCATGCTTCCAGGAAAAGCCTCTAAGCTTCAGATTGTAAGGAATCGTACCCCAAACCGACACAGGTGGTCGGGTAGAGAATACCAAGGCGCTTGAGAGAACTCGGGTGAAGGAACTAGGCAAAATGGTACCGTAACTTCGGGAGAAGGTACGCTCTTATCAGTGAAGTCCCTTGCGGATGGAGCAGACGAGAGTCGCAGATACCAGGTGGCTGCAACTGTTTATTAAAAACACAGCACTGTGCAAAATCGTAAGATGACGTATACGGTGTGACGCCTGCCCGGTGCCGGAAGGTTAATTGATGGGGTTAGACTTCGGTCGAAGCTCTTGATCGAAGCCCCGGTAAACGGCGGCCGTAACTATAACGGTCCTAAGGTAGCGAAATTCCTTGTCGGGTAAGTTCCGACCTGCACGAATGGCGTAATGATGGCCACGCTGTCTCCACCCGAGACTCAGTGAAATTGAAATCGCTGTGAAGATGCAGTGTACCCGCGGCTAGACGGAAAGACCCCGTGAACCTTTACTACAGCTTGGCACTGAACATTGAACCTACATGTGTAGGATAGGTGGGAGACTATGAAACCGCGTCGCTAGATGTGGTGGAGTCGTCCTTGAAATACCACCCTTGTAGTTTTGATGTTCTAACGTTGGTCCCTGAATCGGGATTACGGACAGTGCCTGGTGGGTAGTTTGACTGGGGCGGTCTCCTCCCAAAGAGTAACGGAGGAGCACGAAGGTGGGCTAAACACGGTTGGACATCGTGTGGTTAGTGCAATGGCATAAGCCCGCTTGACTGCGAGAATGACAATTCGAGCAGGTGCGAAAGCAGGTCATAGTGATCCGGTGGTTCTGAATGGAAGGGCCATCGCTCAACGGATAAAAGGTACTCCGGGGATAACAGGCTGATACCGCCCAAGAGTTCATATCGACGGCGGTGTTTGGCACCTCGATGTCGGCTCATCACATCCTGGGGCTGAAGTCGGTCCCAAGGGTATGGCTGTTCGCCATTTAAAGTGGTACGCGAGCTGGGTTTAGAACGTCGTGAGACAGTTCGGTCCCTATCTGCCGTGGGCGTTGGAAAATTGAAAGGGGCTGCTCCTAGTACGAGAGGACCGGAGTGGACGAACCTCTGGTGTTCGGGTTGTCATGCCAATGGCATTGCCCGGTAGCTAAGTTCGGAATCGATAACCGCTGAAAGCATCTAAGCGGGAAGCGAGCCTTGAGATGAGTTTTCCCTGGC
>NZ_JBFRTN010000001.1:67022-70725 GCF_041474095.1 Vibrio sp. 10N.222.54.A3 | reverse complement strand
ATTATCGTCTGATTCTGAATTCTGATTAGCCGATTGTTGTTGCTGTGGTGGTTGCGGTTGCTCTTTAGAAAGACGCTTTAATAAAAGCATAACCTCGATGGTTTCATCTATAGCAGCCACTGTTGAAGGTAATTTACCCCAATTAATCATCCGCTTTTCAATTTCATCAAAAATTGGAGAGTTTGGAGTGCCTAATTTCATCAGTAGATGTCGAGCATCATCACCAAGTTTCTTTAGGTGAGATTGCCCCTCAATTGCAATACCACGACCAGAATACAATAACCAAGCAAATAACAACCCAGCGGGGCCGTCACTTATTATTGGTTCCTGAAAATAACCCTCTTCGAGCAAGTCATAAGTCATTTTCTGAAATACCCAGTAGGCACCAGAAAACTCCTTCATACAAGCAGTCTCTACGCGACAATCTTCAATGATATTGTTGATTGATAAGAACGTGCTTGATTTACCCTTGAGGTGTTTCTCGAAGACTGAGAAGTCACTGAATCGTAAATGACCACCAGCTTCATGAGTAATTTTTGCTTCAACGAGTCGTGACCAAACTTCATCAGAGGGGTCACCAGCATTGATGTAAATATCTCTGCCATTCGTGTAGCAAGTTCGACGGTCAAAATAGATATTTACGTCAAATCGTGCGTGAATATCTGTAATAACTCGCATTGTGTTTTGAACTTCTTGAATTGAAGCCATAAGGTGTTCCTCCAAAAAATAGGATAGAGCTCCCAAAGGGAGCTCATTAGGTTAGGTAGGTGGGGTTAGCCGAACCAGAAGCCGGTTGTTGACGTTTCGCCAGTGACTTCTTCATAGGTAGGAGTACTATTGCCGCTGTCAGTATCAGTAGAAACTACTGAGTCCTTAATCGCGTCAATAATTCTCGGTTCAGATTCATCTGCGACTTCCATCACCGGCAGAATGCCATTTAAGATGGAGCCACGTTCTGTAAGGTTATGTACCAATTTAACCGCGTAGGTCATATCAGAGCCTTCGATGTTCCCAGTTTTGGGTAAGGTATCGAACGCTTCATCAAGTTCATCAACCAATCGGTCAAACACAGTGTGTTGGAATGACATTGAGTAAACGTAATCACGAATAGCTCTTATTGGCTTGAAAGTTCGCTGAATCATTGAACTTTTACCAATAATTTTTTCATAAACAACAACAGCTTGCTCCGCGACGTTATCCAAAATCCCTTCCACGATGTAATCAACAGCTTCCTGTTGGTCATCATTGAAATAAGGTTTGAAGGCCATCGGCGGCAACACGTTAAATTGAAAACGTCTAAAGAAATCATCTTTAGGGGTCTTCAATGACTCAATAATTTCAGCCATATCAGGGTTAGCTTTCTTGTGTTCTTCAACTATGGTGTCATAGCGATTATCACGGTCAGCGACTTCTGAATAAAACTCAGCTTGAATTGCCTTGAGTTCAACGAGTAGAGAGTCAAGTTCATCAACTGGAATCGCGGTAACGCGTCCATATCGGACACCTCGGGCTGCAATAGCGCGGCGTGCCTTAGTCTCCAATGTGTTCTTAAACTGCAACTCAGAACGAGGAAACCACTCAATACGGGCTTTACGAGCAATCTTTGAATTCACTTCCTTTTCGTCTAAGAGAGTTTTAGCATTCGCTAACGTTTTCTCTCCATCACGGCCAGAAGTAGTTACATCGATAATCACAAGCCCATTTTCGAGTCGATTAGCAAATTCGCCATCTTGTTGAGCCACTTGGTCAAGTTGATTTTGAGCTACCGTATCGATATCGAGAGTTTGGGTATCGTTGATGTCTTTCATAATTCCTCCAAGGAATAAAAATTGGAGGGACTGATCCCGGTCAGGGAATCTAGTCCCTGAAGGGGTTAGGTAGGTTTGTTAAGGAGTAGCGAACCTAAGTTCGTTTTTGCTGAAACAATTAATCTGTGTAAACTGATATTGCTTCTTCATTTTCTCTTTAACTTTTTTGTCGATGTAGTTACGCGCTAGTAACTCAGACTGATGGGTTTTACGATAGAAGTTAAGCTTTTGGCCTTTGGCTCCGTAAACAACCAGTGTGTCGGCACCAAGGCACGTATATCCCCAAAGCTTATTACTTCCATTGTCATTGCAATGATACATTTTGAACTTGATTGTACTGATATCTAGACCGTCTAAATCCGATCTTGGCAAATCAGCATCATCACACTCTGAATCATTGCTTGTTACTTTTTTGATTGCTCTTTCAACCAGGTATACGGTTGATCGAGAATATGACCATTCTTATCTTTGAACACTTGATCAATAATCTTTTCGATATCAGCTTTGTCACGAGTGTCGCAGCCATTCCAAAATACATTATTAAACGAAGCACGCAGTGGAGCTCTATCACCATTAATTTGAATGTAGTAGCACCAAGACAAAACCACACGAGTTGAAAAAGCCGTTCCAATACCAGATTTGGTTGTTCGATCTCGATTAGGACCTAACATTGCATCACGCATAGCATTAGCAAACTGGATTAACTTCTTAAGTAACTTCTTGTGGTCGCGTAAGAACGGAAATTTACCAATTACCACTTTCTCTTCTACTTCCGTGCGTAAATACGGAAAAGGCACAACGAATGAACGATTTCGAAAAGCCGTATCCCAACGTCGAGACGATGGATACAAACCAGAAATGTCCCCTTCTCCAGAAGTATTACCTAACGTTACAAAACGATAGTTCTGGTGTGGATAGATGATTTCTCCTGTGTCTTCAATAGACCAAGGTTTCGTCATCTCAGAAGGAAGGTGAAGTTTGGCAATAAAATCTAAAGACCCTTTATCACATTCATCAAGCAAAACACATTTTCCGTGTTTCATAGCGTCAGCGATAGGTCCATAAACATATTCCGTTTGACCGTTTGACAACACCCAGCGGCCTTGCATCTTCTCAGGGCGTAATGTCGGGTTAACAGACACCAGCACAGTTGGCCAATTAAGGCGAGCACAAAGCCAAAGCATGAAATCAGTTTTACCAGACCCCGTAGGACCAACCATATGCATGAAGTTAGGTCGTTGAGGTGAGCAAAACCAAGATATAACTTGGGAAAGTTGTTTTTCATCTGGAATATAACCTGCGATTTCGCGAGGTACATCTGGATGACGGTGTTTAGGGATCTGAATAACTGCCGTTACTGCTGCTGGGACAAACGGTTTGAACACGTCGGCCATACGAACAGTAATCATCTCTGAATAATCAATTTCTTCAACAGTAGAAGTTGGTTGGTTATTCGTGTCTACAGTAGTCACAGGGTTAGCATTAGACATAGTTAATTCCTCCAGGAATAAAGTGTGGGGTTAAATTAATATGGGTAGTTAATTAAGGGGTTAAGCTGTCTTGAGAAAGAAAGCTTTATTAGCATCTTCAAGTAGCATTTCTGCTTTATGAAGAAGTTTGGGGTTATTCAGTACCTGAGCCTTTCGAAGAAGGCGCAGAGCGCGCCTTTTTCGTGCTGCAGATACATTTTTCTGGTGAGAAAAATTCATATCCGCGTACCTCGAATTATTGCTGGTTATAAGCACGCTGACGGAAATTTCCGTTGCCTGCTTGTGGGCGGAATTGACGCTGTGTAGAGTCAGGTTGTTGTGCATTATTGGCATTCTGCTGTGGAGCATTATACGCAGGACCATTCTGTGGAGCGTTATTGTACGCAGGAGCATTTTGCTGTGGAG
>NZ_JBFRTN010000001.1:0-66239 GCF_041474095.1 Vibrio sp. 10N.222.54.A3 | reverse complement strand
GCTGTGGAGCATTTTGCTGCGGTGCGTTGTTATACGCAGGAGCGTTTTGCTGTGGTGCGTTGTTGTACGCAGATCCATTGTTTTGTGGGGCTTGATTCGCAGCTTTTAAGCTTTGAAGTTCGAACTTCTTAACCATACCAAGAACACGACTAACGCGGAATTCATGTCCAGTGACATTATTGCCGTTTTTGTCGGTGTAATCGTTAGTAGAGAGTTCAGTTTCAACCATTAAAGAATCACCTTTGTCTAAACCTTGTTTGAAGTTCTGATCAAAAGTTTTTTGTGAAATTGACAGGCGAGCCCAGTGGGTTTCATCTTGCCAATTTTGTTGCTCATCTTTAAATGAACGAGTTAATGCAATTGAAACATTGTACCAAGTACTGCCATTTGCATTTTTCTGTTCAATCGAACCAACATTGCCGCCAAGCGTAAAGTTACACAATGAAGGTAGTCCAAATTGATTAACAGAATTGCCATCAATTTCGCCTAACACATTATGAAGTTCATAATAAGTATGCGTAAGTTCGCTGTTATTGTTACCAGTGAATTTACACGTCTTAAGAGATACTTTACACACATAACCAACACCGACTGGAAACTCTAATTGCCCATGGGCAAAAAGTTGAATCTGGTTAGTACGTGACTGCATTTGGTTTTGACCGTCTACCCAAGAGGTAACTTGATCGGCCCAGATGGTCGTGTTGCCATTCTCAATTTGAGAACCAGTAACTACGAATGCGATAAGGCCATTGTTTGAACGGAAAGGTTTCATAATTAATTCCTCATTAATAAAATAACGTGGAACTATAGATAGAGTAATCCCCTAGTGGGATATCTATAGCCCACTTTAGGGTCAGGTTTATGACTTAAAAAAGTCACTGGGGACATAGAATAAATCTATGGGAGAATTGCTATTAGCTCTCCAACTAAGGGAGAAAAGTATCACTTTAAAAAAGTGAAAAAATTTCTCGGGTAAATCACCTATAGTAAACCCCAAGAACGGGAGACTTTTGTAAATTAAGCGCAGCTTTTTTAGTGTTTAACTTTTCCGTAAGCTAAGAAGCGTTCAAAAACTCATTTTTTAGCTGTTGCAGTTTTTCTGCCTGAGCTGCCGAATCTGGCGCTTCATTTCGCTGTTGTACGGCCAACTCAATTCGATCTGGAACCGCCTCTCTCAAAAATGACAACTGCTCTTTGAAGAAACACAGTCGCAAGTACTTCTCAGCTCTTGTTATCCCCACATACAACAAGCGACGCTCTTCCTCCCAATGCTTTTCGCCTAAACCATCTTTATCTGGTTGCGGAATTCTTTCATCTTGACAGCTCAATATCGCGACTTTCGGAAACTCTAGTCCTTTAGAGCCATGCAACGTAGCGATCACTACCTCATCTGTACCAATCTTTTCAGCCTTTTTAGCGTTTATTTTGGTTATCCGGTCATGAAACTGATCTGCGGCCTTAGCCAAACTGCCAAGTGACGCAGCTGTTTTGGTTAGGATGTCAGCCATCGCTCCAAGAGCCGCAGGAGAGTTCATATTTCGTTGCGCCATCACCATTGAAATGATCTTTCGTTGATACTCGGCGTTGACCGTTTTGCTTGGCTCTTTTGGGACACCTTCATGCATGAACATTTCAAAAATTGATTGGGTGTGGATTAGCAATGATTGGCTTTGGGTTAAGGTGGTTACCGTCCCAATAAAGTCGATTCCATTTGATTTAGCACTTTTCGCCATATCAATCATCACCTCATCTTCATGCATGTAAGCCAAGAAATCTTGTAGATACCGACTGTTACGGTGTGTCAGCATCCACATCAACTTGATATAACAAATTACATCGGCTGACTCAAAGAAGCTCTTACCGCCGAGGCGCTTAACTTTCACTTTATGTTTGGACAACTCCAGCTCAACTGTATCGATTTCTTTATTGGTTCTAGCCAGTACCGCCCACCCGCCTTGATCGGCAAGGATACCTTCAACAACACTTTCAACTTGATGGTCTTCATCCTTAAAACCATGACAATCGACAACACCGCCCTCCTCTACGTGTGACCTTAATTCTTTGGGGATTCGTTCTACATTGTGTTGAATTAGGTTGTTGGCCACATTCAGTATTGCTGGTGGACATCGATAACAAATTTTTAAGCTGTAGGCTTTCGCGTTTAGATCAGCTTGCATGTTACGGAAGTTATCGACCCCTCTTGCATTTCGAAAGGCATAGATTGATTGGTCATCGTCTCCAACAACCATGATGCAACAACCTCGTTTAGCGTGCTCGTAAAGAAACATATATTGGAGATCGTCGGAATCCTGAAACTCATCAGCACATATGTGAGTAACGCCTAAAGTTTCTGACAGTGGTCGAATTGTTCCATCTCGCAGACCATGAATAACGTCGCGAGATATCTGATTTAGGTCGACTTTGCCCTCTTTTCGCATGATGCTTTCATAAGCTGCAAAAAGTTTCAGTTTGATAGATGAGAATTCTGAGCGAGGTATAGTTAAATACTGTCCGATCGTACTTATCGTTTTCTCTGCTTCCTCATAACTCATAGCCACATGACAAGCACGCATCGCTCGCTCAATATAGATGTTTAAGTGTCCACCCATAACAATCGTTTTATACGAATTAGTTTGACGCCAGAGCTGCACAGCCATCGAATGAAAGGTACTTGGAAAGACGCGAAGAGTCTGACTTCTAGGCATCGTGGACTGGAGTCTGCGCTTGAGGTTGGTCGCAGCGGCATCAGTGAAAGTCAGCATAGCAATTGCGTTTAATTCAGAAACTGATAACACACGCTCGGCGTATCGCACGGACACTTCAGTTTTGCCTGAACCTGGTAAGGCAACAACCATGGTATGGCCTTCCGCATTCACACAAAGATATTGATCTGGATTTAACATATTCGGGACTCGAACTGCCTACTGGAATGGAATATGTACATCAGCGTAGGTGAAAATTTAGCTACATAGTCCAATTAACGAAGGGAATTCACTTTGTTAACTCGTTTCGACATCCATCACTAAATTCGAAAAAAATCGAACCCTTCCCCCCATTTCCCCCCTTTTTTGATGGGCCATTTTTTATATTTTTCTGCTCATGATGTATAAATGTAAGAAGAGTTAACAAATACTCATACAGTTTCACTTGGCTTAGGAAGACAGAATTATGGACTTATTCAAAACAGCATCAGTCATAACCGCCGCATTACTCTTGAATGCATGTGCTTCGAACAGTGCAAAATACGAAATACCGGAAAAAGGGACATCAAGTATCGCGCTGCAAGTTACCCGTTCAGCTGGAAGTGGAACTATCATCGAAGACCAAACCTTACCCAAAGGCGCGATTTCCGATGTGGGTATCGGTGGCTATGTTGGGTCTACAGCAATGGGCTTGGCGTTTGGATCGATGACGACCGGTTTTGGTTTGGCCATTTTAGCGGATCAAAAGTACGGTTGGGATCGAAGAAACCTAGTTATGTATTTGGATGCTGATACTTATAGTGGCTTAGACGAGTATGAAATGTGTAAAGTGATTATGTCTAAAATGGATGAGGTAATGGTTCCTTCATTCGACACACTTCAATCCTTTACCAAAAAACCATTATCGCGAGATTCGAAGTTCTACGATGAACAATACAACGGAGGAGAAAGACTGTGCGTACAGGGTTATCCACTAAATAATGAATTGGATTCACATGCGACGATTTATTACAATGGTGGACGTATCCCATTCCTTGGGACGAGAGTCGGTGTGCGTTCTATTTCGGAACCTTTCAACACAGACTTATTCGATAAAGACCTTAAACAACAGATCCCTGAGACGAATGTCATCGCTGTACGTTTTACTTATTACAGCAGCCTAATAGCGCACATGAAATACAGAGAATTTGATGCAACAGGCTATGTCAGTGCTGATGGTTTATCCACCAGCCCTTCTATTAAACTCCCTGCCGCCACTTTCATGAGTTTACCAATGAAAGAGTTCATAGCTGATTCTCAGTACATCCCTACCGTCAATGCAGTACGAAACAATGACACGGTGTATTACTTCGTTAAACCGGTTGATGGGCAACAGTACACACAAGCGTTAAAGGAGCATCAATCTACGGTAATTGAGATTCTTCAACGCGCTAAAGAGAAAAACTCGCATACCAAAGCTTCAACCCAATAAGTAAGGATCGTAAGCATGGACCAATTCATGACAGTGGTATTGAAGTTTGAAAAGGGTGCAACCTTGCCCAAGAAATTGACGCAAGCGTTCTGCTCGGATTCGAAGTATGAAGATGTCGAGATAACCGCTATCTCGTGCGACGACGAAATCAGTCGTGTGGAGCAATTTGAGTCAGAAGCATAATAGTCAAATGCAAATACAAAGGGCTTACATTGTAAGCCCTTTTTTGATGTCTCGATGGCAGCAGTCCGTCATATACGCCATGTACTTCTCTAGACGGCACTCATAGAACTTAAGGTCATCGACCCACAGAGAAATTAGCTGTTCTTTGCCTTTAAATGGAGCGATAGAGCGCAATGTCTCAAGTAGACCATTTTGTTCACTCTTTGGCGCACGAAGGGTAACGTTGATACCCGTTCCCCCTGTATTCGCCTCCACGATAATTTTACCCCTTGTACAGTGACTTTGTAGTACTGCTAACCCAACTTGTAATTCAGTGAGTTGATTCATCTTAATTTTCGGCATGGATACCTCTTCCGTAGTCGCGAAGGGAGGGGAGGAAATGCCGCTCCTCGTTGGTAATTTAATATTCGTTACACTCACAATAATTGGTGTATTCTTGTGATCATGAAAGAAAGAGCTTATAAATACCGCATCTATCCAACACCTGAACAAGTAACTTTACTTGAGCAGACGTTCGGTTGTACGCGATTTATTTACAACTCTATTCTTCGTTGGCGTACCGATGCTTACCACAATGAGCAAACCAAGATTAACTACAACAAAGCATCAAGCTACCTAACAGAACTAAAGAAAAACCCTGAGTTTCCTTGGCTTAATGATGTTTCTTGCGTGCCTCTACAGCAATCACTCCGCCATCAACAAACCGCATTTAAGAACTTCTTTGATGGTCGCGCTAAATATCCAACCTTTAAAAAGAAGCGCTCTAAACAGTCTGTTGAGTTCACCAAATCCGCATTTAAGTACCGTGACGGGCAACTATTTATTGCCAAGTCCAAACAGCCGCTTAATGTGCGCTGGAGTCGTGAACTGCCTAGCGAACCAACCACGATCTCAATTAGCAAAGACAGTGCTGGTCGTTACTTTGTTTCTTGTCTATGTCGTTTCGAGCCAAAGCCACTACCGATTAGTAAAAATACAGTCGGAATTGATTTAGGTTTGACTGACCTTGTTATTACCTCCAACGGTTTCAAGTCTGGTAATCCCTGTCACACCAAGCGCTACGCTAGCAAACTAGCTAAAGCTCAGCGTGTGCTATCGAAGAAGAATAAAGGCTCTTCTAACTTCCACAAAGCCAGAACGAAAGTCGCTCGCGTTCAAGCAAAAATTGCCGATTGCCGTCGCGACTTCACCCACAAACTGACTTCCCAATTGATAAACGATAATCAAGTGATTAGCTGTGAAAGTCTGAGTGTAAAAAACCTGGTCAAGAATCGAAAACTTGCTAAAGCAATTAGCGATGCTAATTGGGGCGAGCTCGTGCGCCAACTTACCTATAAAGCTGAATGGTACGGCAGAACCGTAGTCCAGATTGATAGGTGGTATCCAAGCTCTAAACGCTGTAATAGCTGCGGTCACGTTGTCGATTCCTTACCGCTGCATATCCGAAAATGGTTGTGTCCTGAGTGCTCTAGCGAGCTAGATCGCGACCTAAATGCGGCACTGAATATTAAAGCTGTCGGGCAGACAGTGTTAGCCTGTGGAGCGTAAGTAAGACTTTAGATTCTATTGAATTTAAAGCGATACGCTATGAAACAGGAATCCCCCTCCGTAATGCCGAAGGCTGGATGTGGGGGAGGATGTCAAGCCATTTGTCCTTTATAAATGAAATCTAGTCGTCCAAAATCGATAACGGAGAGTCACACACTGGTGGTCTTGGGTATACCGAGCAATCCAAGTTACCTGGCATCGCCGCATCATGCGTTTCTTTCAAGTTTTCGTCAGCGTCGGTTGATTCGAATCGCGCTTGGTTAAGATCAACAGGATTCAATGCATCATCATTGTTCGGCATCCAAGCTTGGCTCGACAGTGTATCGAGAGTTAAGTCATCATGTTCAACAGCTAACCCAGAGGCCATAATTAGATTTTCCCATTCGGTTAAATCTATCGTATCCCAGTCTAATTCACTGACTTGTTCAAGTGTCATACCAGAACATTGACCACTTCTCGGATCGAGGCTGATATTTAACTGCGGTGCGGCCTGCTCCATGATGATGCGGCCCAATGGACTTGGGTAGCAGCAATAGTGCTTACGTTTTATCAAACACCCAAAAGGAGTGTCTTTGTGGCAACTGGTTGAGGCGTAGATACATTGTTGTTGGTCGAGCTTCATACCCATCCCCATTTCGAGGTCGTCACACTCCGAAATCATCATTGCACCCAGTTTAATCAGTTGATAAGCAGCGTACACGGCCATAATTGTTGCAAATGCACCTGAGATAGCTGGGTTAAGTGTTACTGTAGTTGTCGCTGATGAGCCCGCACCTTCCTTCACAGTATCAAAAATAGCATTTCGAATTGCATCTGGGAGCAGATCCGCGACCTTTTTCATCAATTCACTTTTAATCTGGTCTAACAAGCCCTGCGTTGCAGATTCCGCTGCAGCCTCACCGACTTCACCCGTGATGTTACGTACCGCGAAGTCCCACCCAGAACTCACAGCATCGGTCACATAGGTTACGGTATCAGTAACTGGACTCGGGTAACTCGACGCCCAAGAACCAAAGCCAGAACCTAATTCAGCGGCTTCGGCTAATCCAGCCAATGATTGTTCCATAGCGTAGTGATGATAGACCCCTTTGATATAATCGAAGATATTAGTTTGGCCTGCGGATAGCGTGCAGCAATTGAAGCCAAGTCCTGTTTGCTCGATACCGCAATATGACACTTCACCATTGAAAACTTTGCAGGTAGAGACATCATCTGGATTTTCACATTCCATGTTCGATTTGATGTCTTCGAGCATTTTGAACGTTGCCATCGCTTCTGCAAAATCATCATTCATCTCTAGCTCGGAATAGCGGCAATCTCCACCCACACACTGCATTTCACCCGTGCAGATGTCTTCCTCCATCGTGTACGAGTAGTTTCCGTTTGTGTAGGTATTACATTCGTAAACTGACTCTTGAACGTAGGCTCGACCCGTTATCGGGTCAACAAAGGCTGGATTTTGTTCAATTAACGCACAATCAGCACTGTTTCTGTATGGCTCGCATCGGTCCGGAATATTGGCATTAAATTCAGTGAAAGAAGTACAAACCCGCTCATTGCTTTCAGGCCAATAAGGTTGCCCACAAATTTGCTGATTAGGTAAGGGGTTACATTCATAGTTGACGGCGTTGGCCTTTAGACACTCTTTACCATCGCTCGTTTGGCCAGCACGAGGAACATTTATCGGCAAGCCAATCAAAAACGGATCGTAATCGTCTATATGCGCGGCTTCGGTATCGACGCACTCCCAACCACCATAGCTACACATCATGCCTTGCTGTCCACCACTTTGATTCAAAGGGTTGCTACAATCTGGGTTGATGTATATTTCGTCGCCTTCATTACCGAACACACCACACGTTGATGGGTCTTGAATCCACCCTAGTTCAGCTGCACAACCTACAGGCGATTGTTCTATGAATTCTCGTGGGTCAATTGGGTCTACGGTACGAACTAGGATGGTGGCTTTACCTTCCCCTCCACCACCAACACCGAGACGCATTTTGAATTTCACTATCCCGTTGTTTGAGCCACGAGCGGCTTGAAATTGGCTCGTTATGTTTGTGTTCGTGGTAAAGACTCGGCTTGAACTGAATTCACAATTGGTATGCTGGTATGGAAAGCCAGTTTCATCTACATATGGGTGCGACCAATTGCCATTCTCATCATAATCAGGGTATGAAGAATCGTTATTGCCAAACCAATACGACTTGGTAGGAACGTATTGATAAACGATTTCGTCATTAAGAGTAAACTGAATGACATCATCCACCCACACGCGTTCAAAGGTCACGGAGCTGATACGCACATCGTCTTCGAGTTCAAATTCAACAAAGTTTATTTTGTGGTAACACCCCATCCCATGGTCATTTGTACCGTTATTTGTTGGGTCACCTACCGTCAACCTGAAGGTATGAGAATCCAGAATTTCTACATCACCACTCCCCGAACGCTTTTTCAAAGGGTAAGTTGTGTGTCGCGTCAGTTCACACTTCATTAAGTTCGAACGATCGGGTTCCATGCATTCATTTTGCACTTTTCCGACATACTCCCTGTTTACTGAATACGTGTTTGTTTCAGTGGTGCAGGCACTATAAAAGTCAGAATCTGAATCTTCGAGGTTATTGGCTAAGTCTTTAAAGATGTTGTCAGCATCGACCATGATAGCGTCATCGGACTCTAGCTTTTGGTAATTGTCGTTATAGTTCAGTTTTAAGGTGTTGTATGCCTTAGCGTCATAATCTGACTCACTGCCAACTGTGTTGCTAGAAAATCTATCAGAGACACCTTGCCCTGAATCTCTGAGTTTGTTTTCATTTTGATAGGCTTGGTAAGCGTCGAATTGCCCTTCTGATCCAACACGCTCAACATCCAATCCAAACAATTCTGAGTTGCCTAGCGAGTTACCACCTACAGTAGCATTACCACCGCTGTAAGTAGGTGTTTGAAAGTTTCCGTATATCTCATCAAGTGACATATCCTGTGCGTAGGTCACCGTTGAGGTAGATGCATACAGCACACCGATAAAAGAAACATGAAAGATCTGAACCAGAAACGCGAACAAGCTAAAGTGAGTCAGTATTCGATTAAACATAACGCCCTGCCTTTTTCTCAAAACAAGATCAGGTTAATCCCGTAACACTTAAAAAATTTCAAATAGCGAGGGCATTTTGAGTTTTTGTTAAACGAATACAAAAAACCACCCGTTAGGGTGGCTCTCTAAAGTTACCTTAAGCAGCAATCATTCCAAGAATACAAAAGATAAACGAACGCTTCCCGACCAGGGACCAATCGCCCGTTCCCCCACTTAAGAACGCTGTCACCGAGTTTATGACAACAACCTGTTGATAGTGGAATTGAAGATCCTCCCCCACCTTTAGGTTGCGAGCTCGCCTCTCTTACTGGGTAAAGCATGGATGAACGATATTGTGTTTTTGGCAACATTGGCGCGTAGTTCGGTTCACAACTGTCTTGAATCATATGATTACCCATTGTCAGCTGTGCTTGCCCACGTCGGTGTAGAGTGGCCATCAAACGCGTGGTTAACAACGAAGTGCCACGTACCGGATCGTCACTGTACTGATTATTACCAGTCATTGGGTAAAGGTTCCCTGAACACCCAGCACAAAAATAGTTTTCAACCACCTCTCCACCAGCCAGTATTTGAGCGCAATCGGCTGTACAGATAGACGTCGCTATTGGGTTCGAAAAGATAACGGTTTCCGGAAACATCACGAACGCCAACAAATCATCTTGATACAACGGGTCGGCTTCGGAAAAGTACGCCAAATCCAATGTTGTCGCCCCATCATAGGTACAATCCGCATTGGCAAACATTTCAATCATTTGCATTACTGGGTAAACCCAATATTTATAGTGAAAAAAAGAAGTTTCTGTATCGTCAATCACTGTTTCTGTTCGGCCTTGTCCAGCACGGGTATTATCGTCTGCCAAACGAACACCGAATGAAGGCATGCAGTATGGCGTTGGTGAAAAAGATACGATCCTTGATGGTTGGAAGAATCCGAGCGGTATACCCCATTCAGGGACACCTAGCTCATCAGCACACATGCAAAAAGGCTTGCTCGAAGCGGCACCTTTAGGCGCGTCCCCACCAATACCGGCTAGTCGAATTGGAAGTAAACAGCTCCAACACATACCGTCGATGACTGTACTCAAGATGTTGGCATCGGGACATAAGTCGCCTGCTTTGTCGTTATCCGCAGCCACAGAATATAAGCTCGCCATGCTTATCATTGTGGACATCAAACCAATCAAAAAGAACCTAATCATATGTTCCTCCCTTTAGTTCTTATTCACTTGCTCTATCACAACACCAGCAGCGTCAATACCTTGTTCTTTAATGTTGTTCACGGAATTCGAGAAGTTTGGGTTATCTTTCATTAGCTGATCTGCAGCATCAATGCTTGATTCAGTAATGTCCCTCACAGAGTTGGCTAGATTGGGCTGTGTATCAGCCAACCACACACCGAGAGCGACGCCGAAACCAATAAGTACGAGATTCTTAATCATGTTGTGTTTTCCTTAACTAGTTTGTTTTGGATTGATTGAACGGTGTAGGTTGGCCACCGTCAGCTACTTGTAGGTTGACCTGAGTGACTGTTTGCGCTGAATACTCATTTATCTGGAACATACCCTCATCGGTACTAATTAACCGAGTCGGGGTCACTTCCAAATCAAATCGATCGATGACTTCTTTAGTCAGGATGGTCACGTCATAGGTGAACTTCTTATTTAACTCAGATATGTGGTCAAACCCCCTATCCTTGTCGATACGTGTAGAAATGAGTTTCACTTTCCCGCGAGATTCATTGAGAGACATGTACTTTACAAACTCCACTTCCTGTTCGTCGGTCGCATCAAAGATAAACATGGTTAAATGTGCAGGTACTATGTCGTGGTTTTTAAGCGGCTTGAGGGGATTTATTAACTCTCCTTTCTTGGCCAGAATAAGACCATTCACCGCTTTCACATCAGCAGTGGCTATTACTGTTGGGTCAAAGTCGAACTCACGGTCTTTCGCGGCTGGTGGAAGAGTATGAAAACTGCGGTTATGCCAGTGGCGTGCTATTGCTTGTTTTTGTTCCGTTTCCCAATCCACGGCCCTCATTCTATTTTTTGACTCTTCAATGAAGCTTTTTTCTGCGATAGGAAATATGGACCCCATTTCACCAAGGAATACCTCGGAGCCGTCATAATCAGGGTTTGCTGCCGCGCTTTCCGTCTCGTTCTGTAAGTAGCTTGCGCTGATTAGACCTTTCACTTTCCCGACGAGTTTTGTGTTATCGGATAATTTGCGCTCATAAACCATCGTTGGAACTTGTTCAATGTTGAAACGCTCGAATGCCATTGGATCCATGTAAACAGCGGCTTTATTGATTCGTTTCAGTTTGTCTGGGTTCTCGGCATGCGTGCGTATGTCATCTTGAGCATTAGCCAGTTTGACCTTTAATTGCCACAAACCTTTAATCATATCTGGTACGCCCACGTCGCCAGGTCGTAAGCCGTTAAACACAACACGGCCTCCCCACTCTGCAGCGAGCTCTAGCACCTCTTTCATTTGGTGATCAGGCATTGAACTCGACACGAATATCCAAAAAACAGTGTTCGCTTCTTCATCGTCGTATTTGTTGTCTACTTTTTGACTTGGAGACGAAGGGTTAGGCTGCTCAATGCTTATCGAATCGAGATTATCAATTGTCAATGTGGAGGGATCGAATGCTAAGGGTTTTGGTTGTCCTTCATTGACAATTGAATTGGCTTGATACTGAGTTTGGTTATCATCGATAACATCTTGAAGGGCTCTGAAATTGATATCTGGCGTATCGTCCTTGCGATATTCGATAAGAGAGTCCGATTGGTCAGAAATAGTACTGTTCAACAACTTGGCGTGATCCGCCATTTGTTTCAGTTCTTTCATCATTTTAGGGTTCAAGTTACTTGCATCTAAAACTGCTTGAGTACCTTCAACTTCATGGGCGTTGGATATGATGTCGTTACTTCGTTGTACATTGTCCAGATCTTCTTGAGTGAGTTGTCCGTTAGCCAACGCGTAAGTCGCAATGAATGAAGTTAGTAACAAGACGTTGTGTGCCTTAGAGAAATGCATAGCCAACTCCGATAATTTGAGAGTGTTCAACTAAACCCCAGTATCTTGAATCAAAAGAGGTAGGTAGCGTGCCAAGAGCGAAATATTGACCTTCAGGGACAACGAAAGTTTTATTGAGGGTATCGAAGTCGATTTGGGCATAATTAATCATTCGACGAGCATCAGCCGCATAACGAATGACCTCCCCATCTTTGGTGGTCACGGTGACTCCATCCAAGTCAAAGGTCACGGTATCGCCAGCAACACCAGCTGCTATTTTCAAGAAATTGGTGCCATGTGCGAAATAAGGTTGTGCGTTAAGCGACAGGAAGGACATGAGTTGCCCACGCTTGGGGAAATGATTCTTAGAGTCGATGACTGCGGCCTTGATAGGTAAACAACCCAATGCTGTTGGGACCAATGAAATCTGATACCGACCACTAAGTAACAATACGGCCAACACTAAGCCAACGAGCGTGCCGAATATTTTGATATATGTGTACTGTGTAATGTTCATACGCTTCCGTTACCGAGACATTGATAAACTGGATATACGTAATCTTCACACTTTATTTAGTCATAAAATCCAAATAGGCAGCCAAATATCGATGACTAATTGATCTATTTGCTGTGCGTTTAAAATTTATGGGAATGATAACTACAATACATATAGAAATGCTAATATATGAAATTGGATCTACCAAGACACGATGGTATGAAAAACACAGACCCTTTAACGTTGATTGACTCAGCCTCAACCCATCAGGCTCTGGTCAACTTAAAAGACGCATTAAACAAAGCACTGTTCCAATCTGAGTTAGCTTTACAGTCATCTTTAGAAGCTAATCAAACGCTGATCGATCCTTACCCTGTCATCCCGCTTCGCATTCTGACTGAAGGCATACGAGCTGCTAACTATCATCATACCGGATACACAGCAGATATGTTTTTAAGCCCTTATGCTGATGAGTCTCCCACCGTTTACTACCGCTTATGCGTCCATACAAAACAATTGCTATCGGATATCGAAAAATACATAGAACAAAGTTCACCAATGGCTAAATAGTCAGCTGTAAGTTGTATAACCCTGTGAAATTTCATTCCGGGACTACTTTTATGAACACTCAAACATTTTCGCCTAGCAATCGACCAATTCAGAAACCACAAAACAACAATGCGCCATCAAGTGCGAATCTACATTCGGTCCCTGTAAATCAACAAAGATCGGCGCACCCCGAGCAACCTCAAAACAACCAAGCGTTTTCTAAAGCTACACCACCAGCGAATAACCCGCAAAATGCAGGACTAAAGCCGAACCCATTTAAAGCAAATAACCAAGAACCTGATCCGAATTCAATGCGCCAAATACGAGCTCATAGTTATAAGGTTCATGGCGGTAAAGCTGCTTTGGAAGTGAAGCCTGACGAAAAATTAAAGTCTAGCCAACAGGGTATTGTTGATGAAAATGGCGAACAAAATATTTTCTATACCATTCGTTTAGAAGCTGCCATTAGTAATAATTCAGGTGACCGCTCTTTCAATTGGAAAGATAAGGTCGCGATTCAACTCACAGACATCGAACTGCCATTGTTCATCGGGGTATGTTTCGGCTTTTACGAAAAGATTTATTTCGGTAATCATGGTGTGGGAGGTGAGAAATCATCGAAATTCTTTGGCGTAGAGCACCAAGGTTCAAAAGTCTTTTTTCAAGTAGGTCAGAAAGACAAACCGATCAGAGCCGTACCAGTCAATCTGCCACAAAGCATGCATATTGGATTAATGGCCCTAGAGATTTACTGCAAAAATTTCCCGGGAATAGATTCCAATACTGTTCTGAACTCAATTTCCAATATGTGTGGAATGTACATTTCACAAAACAGAAAGGAGATAAGAGATAAAGCATAATATCGACTGTCTAAACGCACAAAAGCTCCACATTGGAGCTTCTGCGGAAGTAGTAATAACAATCGGTCACTTACCTTCACGAGTCTGAATGGGTGATCTTAAACGTTTTATCAAACACGCTGACCATCACGACGTTATCATGTTGATACACGTACATCGCGTTCCCAGGTAGTTCTTTCTTCCCCTTATATTCAAGCAACCTTGTGTGCTTGTATGACCCTTTAGTTGTCAAATCAAATAGCACAACGCCTATTCGTTCACCTGAACTTGTCTTTGTTTTAGTAAAACCGAGAACGTAGGGTTTGTTATCTATGGAAATGGCCGTGTCGATATACAGTTCATCAAATTGATTTGTCACCCCATGTGGAAACGTTTGAGTTTTCCATTCGCGCCGTCCTTCATACCCTTCTTTGTAAATGGGAGCTTCGATGTAGTGAAATGAGTTGGGTTGTCCAGATGACGCAATGACTGTCACCTTTTCTCCACTCGTTACTACGGTTGCGTTGTCTTTATGCTCGGCTAAGAAGGCATAGTCGTACCCACTTAACCTTGAGTAGTCCATCGCGGCGTGCCTGATGACATACAAGGACTCCTTCCCATGATTGAGGCTCATCAATACGTATCGACTGGATATACGCTTAGGGTCGGTCAAATGAACTTCACCATCGATGATAGGCGCTTCGTATGACTTGCGATTGAATTCATTCAATGACAGTGGTGTTGCTGCCTTGAAATATTCACTCTCATTTTCATGTCCATGCACGGCGCCATAATTAGTTTTCATTGGTGGACAATACGCAGCATTTTCCGGCTCGCTCGAACAACCTGCAATGATGAAGACACTCGCAATTAGACCATAAAGGGGGTAACGGGATTTATTCATTGTATCGTCCTTTTTGATAACACTCAGAGCATTGTATTTAGACGGTCTTCATCTTTTCTCAAATAGAGAGGCGATTTTTACTTATTAATTAAGTTTCTTTTGCTAAACAACCAATCTTTCTGGTGTATACTAATTTTGAACGAGTGAATGACATAAGTTTATTCTTAGTTCCTCCATACAAATCCGACTGGAAGGGGTTCCAGAAGGTCAATCCTTGGATTGAAGTCTTGCAGGAGAGGTCTTGCGAGCACAAGTCTCTTGGAAGGGGTTTCAAGAGCGAGAATGGGCTCATTACGAGCCCTTTTCTTTTTTTTAAAGCACCATCGTCAATCAATCACCGTAATTTCTTCCTTTATTTGAATTCCTGTTAAGTCACTCTTGATAACATCAATCTAATTCAGTTTGATTTAAATAGGTCAAGTATGAAATTTCGATTATGTTTTCTTTCAATTTGTCTTACCGCTTCTGGGTTAGCGCATTCAGCAATCGAGGGTTTCGAGTTTACCGATACACTCGGCATATCCAAGCTTGTAAAAACGAACACTGCCGAATCCACGTTAATTAATAACGTCGGCCAATTAGGGGTTCATGTTAGTGCGGGATTAGATCGTCGCATCCGAGTCAATATTCTTCAGAACGGCGTTGCTGTGACCAACAGTACGGGTGGCGTGATCACGGTCAATGATTCACAGTCTCCATTCAATAGTGAGTATTTCGGTTCATTACTTAACGTCTCTATTCCCTCAGAAGGCAGTTTTACCGTTCAGGCGCAAACGCTGTCACTAGATGGAGAGGTGGTTAATTCAGAAACCACGAACATCATTAGGGATGTCACGCCACCAGCCTCTGATGATATGTCAGTAAAATACATGTATGGCGGCTATGTAAACTCAATGCTGCCTGCCGGAAGCTGGTATTTATCAGCTCAAATGGGTTCCTATACCTCAACCATCGTTGAAGTCAAAAATGTCTCCGATACATCGGGCATTGATAACATTGAGATGGAAACCTTCACCTTCGACGCCGAAGACAATCGTATTCCATATAAATCGAACAGCCTTGCCTACACTGAGTCAAAACTATCTGCTGAAATAAACCTTTCAGCGAACTCTACTCTATTCCCAGTTGGTAATGCGATTGATCGATTCCAAACGCGAACAAAGATTTCGGACAAGGCCGGTAATGTCACCTATACCGCCTATCAAGATGTGTATTGGGACTCGTTACGAACGGACACACTAGAGGCTGTTGGTGTCTTGGTTCCAGGGAGTAGCAATGTAATTGGCGGATTAACCGGGTTTCAACCTTATGTGCGCGACATGTCGGTAGATACCAATCCCGTAACGGTCTTATACCGTGTAGCAGATTGGAATTTTCGCGATGATTCTGGGAGCTTCGACAATGCAGGGGGAATCTGGGCTTCTGGAGCTAACGCCGTATACACAGACAGAGGTGACGGGTTTATATATTTTGTCGATACCTCACCCGCTGGAGCCATCGGTATATCATGGCGAAACCAAGCGCATTACCGGAATGTGACTGGGCCAAGTCTTTATAGTGTAACACTCTCAGATAGCGCCCGACAAACTCCTGTCCCGAGATATGGGCAATACTATTATTCGGATACACAAGATTGGGGGTCATGGAGTCGACGTGTGTACAATGATGAACTGCCAGTACAGATCGAACGCATACGACTTTTTGTAAATGCTAGAAGTTATCCTCAAATTGCCTATCACGCAGGGCATTCATGTTCGGTTCCGGCAGGGCAAGATGTATGTGATGTTATCCTAAGCTCACCTTGGACAATGACAGCTGGTGGATCGGCTTATTATCACAGTAGCTTCACTGTACGTAGTGAAGACCAGACTTTATCAAGTAACCCTACATACCCTGTTGGGTCGTACAATGATAAATATTACCCATCGATAGAGAAGACTGCCTTTAACGAAGACACGAAGATATTGTCTGTGCAAGTCGAGTTACCATGCCATACGTGTTATCAAAACCGAATCTACATGGACAGATATGAACTGCAAGATGCCAATGGCAACAAACTCAATGTCGGGCGATTTAACTCAACGGTCAATAGCACAACGTTTGAAGGTCAATACGATTTAACGGAGTTACCAGAAGGTACTCATGAGGTGTATGTGTATGCCCGAGAGCGGCACGGTCCAGATGCGCGTAAACATGCCGTTACTTACGTGAGTGACAAGACCGCTCCCTCAATCATCATGGGTTATGATGGAGGTGCCTTACCAGAACAAGTGACCGACTTGAGAAAGGTGACGTTCAACGTTTCTGACGTCTCAAACATCAATGACATTAGAGTCTCTTTACAGGGGTCACGTTATGACATTGATTATCAACTGGGTTACTCCCTTCTTGACGAGTCAGCTAACAGCCAAACCTATCAACTTGAGTTGCCTAAGCTGTTCCCTACGCTTGATGAAAATGAAATCTACTCGTTGTCCGTCAGTGCTTCCGACGAATTTAATAATTCAAACTCGAAAATCACGAGTTTCAGTTACAAACCTGAGAACCTAATAGTCATGAACGCCATAGATTATTTGGCTTCGCAGTCGAACACACCCTTGTACTTATCAGATGGCACACCAATGGCGATCATCTTGACTGAACGAGCACTCACGCTCGAAAACAGTATGTTGGCCACGGGTGACCAGCAGGGCGAAATCACTAACAATGCCTCCTCGGACTTCCCTATTCGAATTCAAACTAAAAATGGTTGGATTGAAGTCGCACCGGGAGAAACGAAGGAAATCGTTATCGACTTAGGTAATGGTGACCCCCTGTATGTTGAAGTCTATCCGGTTTCAGATAACAACAATGGGCAAGCCGATTTTCTGTTTAATTTGCCGCAACTCAGTTCAGCGTATATCGATTGAGGTACTGGTGCGTCCAGAGCAGTACGTTCGTAATAAAAAGGAGCTTTACGCTCCTTTGATTATTTAACTAATAGCAAATGTACATGCAACGAGCGTATAATCGTCTTTTGCGCCTTTCCGTTCAATACGACGTAATAAGCTGTTAGATAATTTTGTGACATTTTTCATGGTGTTCGGTGAGAATCTAGGGGTTTCCTCCCAGTACGCATGTGCGCCATCACTCATCAGATAAATAGTTAAATTCTGTAGGTCATCAACGTAATCAGAAACTTTAAAGCTAAAAAACTCAGGTTTCATTGGTACAACTTGAGATATAGCTGTTGTGATTAGGTTTTTCCCTGTTGCGTTTTTCAATTGGGCCTTCGTATATAACTTCTGATCGATCAACATTTGATGCTGAGTATGATCTTTAGTTAGTTGGACCAACTTGTTTCCTTGCTTTACGTAAGCTCGACAATCGCCAATATGACCAAAGCATGAACAGGGGCGGTAAAGGCGCGTGAGAATATCTAATCGCTTCGCCCTGTTAATCGTCAGTAAATAGTACTGAGGGACGGTATAGAGAACATAAATTGAGCCGTACCTTCCATTCGCTCAGACGGAAACACTTCAACTTCAAAGAGGTCACCTGCAGGCCCAAGATCTACCATCACCGCTTTGGTTTCGCCTGGTAACACATTCACAATACCCGTATCCGCCACAATCGAGATAGCGAAGTCCGAATCCTTACGGTTACTGATTTCCGCTGTTTGTGGACCAGTTGCACGTTGCCCACCTTCCATTGTAAGTGGATCTTCGGTGTAAATTCGAGCCAGTGCATTTGATGAAACATCATACAAAGCTTGGTTTGCAGGTACGTAAGGTTGTGCCTCAACAACAATCAGGTTATCTGGCTCATATCCAAAGGATATTTCTTTGTTTTGTACGTTCTTCTGCTCATCTTCAGCGGTAATAATTAGCTTGTACCTTTCTCCTTCCTCATAATTCGTGGGGAATATTTTGGGCTTCGCTACACGAAACAACCCATCACCATGAGATAGCACCGCCAGATAGACATTCTCTTCAGCATCAGATCCCAACAGTTGTACACTAGTCGGCACAGCCTCACTGAAATCTTCCAAATGGATTTCAAGATCACGTATATCACTCAACACCTCGGGTAATGCTTCGCCTGAATACATAACCTGTATCTTGGGCTTCACAGTATCAATCGTGAACGTTTCAACGCGGTTGGTTTCGTTGCCATACGAGTCAATGACTTTAAATACAAAAGGCACATTCATTTCAACATCTAGAGCAGACACATCGAAGCTGAAATCGTATGTCTGCAAGTCGATCTGATTTGTATGAGAGACAGGGATGTCTTGTGGACCGGCTCCAATGTTGGCCGTTGCCGAAATGGAGCTATATCGCCACATGGAAGACCGCCAATCAAAAACAGTATCGGCATCATACGTTTGCATCGTAATTTTTTGTGCGGCTCGATCATAATGAATAGAGCGAATGGCAATTGGATTGAAGTCCCAATATGTATATAAGTAACCGCCGTGAATGTTCATCGAGCCGTCTTCTTTAGCGGTATAGATAGAATATGGGCTATAACCGCGCCCTGTGTCGTAAATATAGTTCGTACTGATGTCGCATGATGTCGCGCCGGGGTTCACGTAGCATGAGCCGCCAGCGGTTATGGTGAGCTTTTGTCGATAACTACGTGGCTCAACGAATACTCGCACGGCATTGATTGTATAGGGAACATTCGTTTTCGGTCTGTCATTGGTGATCCACTCACTTGATAAATTGGTTTTGTGCCACACCCCCGTAAATTTCGGTGCCATATCAACCCCCGCAGCGAGGTTGAAATTCAAATCACGATATCGATAAGTCGAACAGTAATGACCCGATTCCGTATAAAAATGGAAGTAGCTGTACATTTGAGGGTAGTTAATGGTCGGCTGGTAATACGCATACGTAGAGTCTGTGTTGCTGACCATATGATTGAGTTTCTTCCAACCATAAGGGGAGTCATTAGTAGCAAATTGTGAGAGTAAGCGGCCATATCTAATCGAGACTGGGTTGCTGTATATCGTCATACCTGAGTAGTACGATTCCCAAACGCCAGATTGCGCGTTACGTACTTCAATCTTATTGGAGCTGGTGTCTGGGCAAGTAAAGTCCATATGTGACGATCGAGCAAGGGTACTTACATTACCTGATGTATCATAAACATCGATTCCAAATTGGTAATATCCGGGCGCAGGGACAAGTCCCGCACCAGTGGTGGCCGCGATAGACCCCGCCACAATCACGGTTTTTCTTTCTAGATTATATTCAACGTCTTTGTATTTCTTGGAACCATCTGGTTGCTTAACCCAATATCTGGCTCGTGAGATGCCGTTGTTGTCACTAATGTCACTCACTTCAAGCTGCTTCGTTGTCCCTGTGTTCCCAAAATTATCGATGTGACCATAATATGCATTGAGAATGTGAACGAACTGCCCACTGATCACCGGCTTAATCGTGTCTTGCACAAATGTATAAGATTCCGTTGAGACGACTGCATTGGATAAATCTAGGTATTCCACAACAACGGTGTACTCCCCTTCGTTTTGAGGCACCTTGCTGAGAACCACTTCCTTACCGTAGAAATCCTTGCCGTCTATGTTCAGTCGATCATGGATATTTATGACAGCGGTCAACTGACTTTCAACTAGACCTGAACCATGTTGCAGTCGAACCTGAATTTTTCTATCCAAACCAGATGAAATCTTAAGGGTCAGCGTGTCTCTTATGTTGACCATGTTCAATTCACGGCCATCGACGCTTTTAGGGTTGCCACTCGTATCGGTAAATGAAACTTGTTCTAGCGCAGCCGAAGCGATTGGAACATTCGTTAGCCCTAAAATCATTGTCATTAAGGAGAGCTTTAGTGTGGTCTTCATTTTCTCTGTACCTTTCAAAGTCAGCCATGCGGTCTATGGTCGAAACAAAGGCATCGGCCATCTCACCGATGTTATCTTCTGTGGTACATAGAAATTCCAATTAATGGCATGATTTTCAGTGATTGTTTTACGTAACTGAAGGTAAAGGGAGAAGATTGGCTACCGCGCTAGGCTTGGTTAAATGAATGACAAGAAAGACCAACGCCGTCAGTCTCGCCATTCATTTTCGAGGTAGAGAAGGTGTATTGTACGTTTAACTTAATCGGATGGGCTTCGAGATCAGTCAGTGTCAGTCGTCGTACTGGTAACGGGCTTTGACCCAGTAGTTTGTGAGTCTATAGGCTTACGCTCAAACTTTAGGATAAACATAAAGACATTAATTCCGACAATGACAGACAGTACTACAGGAATATATTCCATCTCCATCGTTGTCAGTATGGAAGATTGACCAAGTACTTTACTCAATATGAAAAAAACTATACTTCGATATCACTCGACTTGGATTGCTGCGGCAGAAGTCGGAGAAATAACATGGGAAACAGCAAGCATGTTGATAGAGGCTTTTGATTTGGGGGTTTGCGAAACGGAAGAAATTCTACGTAACGGTGTGGTTCATTCACCTTCTATTGCAGAACAGGCGATTGAGATAAAAAATGATACATTTCAGTATCTTGAGAACATAGGAAAGCCCATCAAATTTCCACCAGCAAGACTACACAATGAACGTTGTGATGAGGTCGTTATTGAAATCTCTGAAACGGTTAATTTCAAAGCTAGGAACCGCAACAAACAATTGAAAATCGAAGTATAACTAACAAGGGGGCGCTCTTTGTTGTTCAATGAACACGAAGGATTGGTGGTATACCAAATAGAATGAATGCCAGCTGATGTTGAGCTGGCAGGGGGATTACAGGTCGTTGAACTTCAACCCTTCCTCTAGAAAATATTCCATGAAATTGTTATCAAAAAGCTTTGAGAATTTACCTTTCGCCTTATCTGTGTGGCAAGGATTTGCTACACCAAGTAAAAGGATTTCGTCTTCATTTTCCCAATGACTAGAATACACAATGCAAGTGTCACTCGTTCTATCGAATTGACGTCGTGCTCGATTCCATTTGCCTTGTTTGGCGCTGTCAAACCATGGACTGCTCGGGTCCCACAAGTGGATATGCCCCAACCCTGCATCTTCAGCGTCTGTCGGATAGGCTAGACTTGCAACACGGCCAAGATATTGAACCGATAGATCATCGTCGTAACTTAAGTGAAGGGAGATATCTTTGCACAAAGCTTCAACGTCATTGAAACCTTGTGCTTTGATTTCTTGTTCAAATCGAGGGGATGGGGTGACGTTTTTCATGCGTTCCCCTAGTGATAATTAGAGACAGTCGCTTGTGTCGCCGCTTTGAGTTTTGCAACTTTATCAGAAGTCATCTCAAAGCTAGTCTCATATTTACCAATCGAAGCCACTTGGAGTTGGCGTTCGATCGACATTAAATCACCAACGGCACGGCGTAGCTTCGCTGTAGCCTTACGAATTTGTTTTGCTGTTTCAACCGCTGGTTGCTCATACGCCGTTGCACGACGACTTAGGCTTTCGTGTTGCGCTTTAAGAATCATCTCAAAACCACGGATATAACCGTCTGCGACCACCAGCTCATCGATAGTTACTTTATCAAAATAGCTCTCAGGTACATCTGATTGCTCAATCTCACTGTAAACTTCTCTAAGCTGTTTAGTTTGAGTGTTGAGTTTTGCAATAATAGACACAGCCATTTCTAAGCTTTCAGCCGAAACTTGGCGTTGGTTATCTTTACACTCAATTGCCTCTAGACGAAGATCCATAGCTTTAGCAACAGTATCGCCTATTGACGTACTGGCATTGCCACCGAGCGCAGCAAGAATACTTGCACTCATAATTAGCCTCTTCTTCATTGTGACCTCAAAAACATTATAGGAGTAATTATAGAGAGGTGATAAACCTAGCTCATTTCACGGGACGGGAATTATCCATGTCCAAAGCCAGATTACAACCATTCAATATTGCTAACAATCAGCCCATAATGATTAATATCACACCACTCATGCCCATATGTTGCGCAGGTAGCGTTTAGTGCAACAATTGCAATAATGACATCGCAGATTTAACCCAAACCATCATTACGCTTTAGGAAGCGATTCAGAGCGGTTCTAGGGATAGTTTAGGGAAAATCAAAGGGATATCGTCTTAAAGCAAGTCTAACATTATACAATAAGTGTGATTAGGATCACACTTTACCGTTAACCTTCTTCAATGTCTCTGAATTTCTGTGAGTGTTTTGTAAATTCGTTTGAGTGGCTGGTGGCACATAAAAGTTTCCAAAATAGCGATGGAACCTCGCCATTAAATGGGCGCTAAATCTATTTAAACGATGTCGTTATAGTTTCAATCCCTTAATCAGCTTACCAACTGCGTCAGCATTGGCCACGAAGAGACTGCACTGCTCTGAAAAAGATAAACCAATTTTTTTGTACAGTTTTTGGGAGACAGTGGCATCGCAATGCTGGCGAATGATCAATTGCTGTATGCCGATAACTGCGGCTATATAGGTATGAGGATTGTCCGTCATCCAGCGTCTTAGCGTATTCACAGGCACAGCAAACCCACTTAGACGCTCAACCTTATTGGGAATACCTAAAAGACGGTGAATTTCGTGGTGATTAGAGATTGATAAACTGATCGCTTGTTGTTGGACGGCTTCATACGTTTCCGGTTGGAATAAGATTGCGGAACAAGCGGTATCAAACAACATCGCTTTTTCTGGGGCAGTCTTACACCAATTTTTGAGGCGTGAAATCGAAATATGACCGACGTTCGCTACCAAGGCGATATCATTTTCCATTTGATAGCTAGACATGTCCCAGAACCTCTTGTTTCGATTGGTAAGCAAGCATGCTTTCTAGAGCGTTCGATTTCTTTGCAGCCCGCTTGACCGGCTTGGCTGTTGGCTTAGTCTCCAACACTCTCTCCAACACCAGATTATCATTCACAATGACTGGCACTTCGAGTGACGGTGCTACAGGCTTGTTTGTAGGAGCGGTTGATAAGTTTGCACAATAGGTAAGACGGGTTGAGAGATCGACTTTAGACACCGCTTTGCTCTTCAAGGTCGCGCTCTCAACTGAAATGCTATGTGCTAAGTCAGTATACCACTCGGTTGCATTGTGCATTTTCTCAAGCTGCTTTTCTAGCATCAACTTGAGATTCGTTAGATTAGGTCGTAGGTGAGACGCTGACGGTTCAAATAACGCACCAGCTGACTGTGGATGATATTGAGTAATCGCTAGTTTATACATCTCAAGGTGATGATCGCGGTTTTGTGTTTCGTCTACACCTGACTTCTCTGCGATTTCAATTTTATCGCGTATTGACTGAACCGCTTGAACCATCGGCTGCCACTTTTGAACAACTCCTATGGCAGTTTTACTCAGTTCGCTCATTGCTTTTTCTGTAACAGTAGCAAGGCGTGTTAGAAAAGACGCATCCACACAAAGATGGTTCCTTTGCGATGGGGTCAGCGCCATGCGTTGCAATTCATTAAATGAAGACAGCGCATCTTGATTGAGCAGTAACCATGCTTTGTATGCCGCTGCCCTTTGAGTGTGACTAATCTCGTGAGTATTAAACTGGACGTTAAATATCGATGTAGATAACGTATCAAACCCTTCTTCCACATATTGGTGAGCAAGATTAAACAACTGTTGAACCTGAAGCAGTGACTCTTGATGTGGCGTTCCCGCATGCAAAGCCGCCTTTACCTGCTTCCTTTGCTTATTTCTTAGTTCACGCACAACACGAAGTACACCCACTTTATCCATCCTGTGTTGCTTCATGGTAATAGCCCAAGGCTGTTTTTGGATTTCCTCAACAGACATTGATTGATAGTCCAAAGCTCCAATTTCTGCGAACAATTGAGTGCGCTTGAGCAGTTCACGGTACTTGGCAATATACGATGGTGACACCACCACCCCGCCCATCGAATTAAGCATCTCAGCGGGACACGTTGATATGAACTTTCTTACCGGCTCACGATGACGGAGCGCACGATTTAAATGTGAATCATGTATCTCCAACGTCTTCTCAAACCCGCCAAGTCTCTTAAACATCTCTATAGACTGTTCGGTGACGGCGATTTTTGCACCATCCACCAGCTCTCCATGGCAGTTAATGAGTTCAGTTTGAACACTGACTTCTTTTTCATATGCATACCCAAAGTCAACGTTAAGGCCATTTAACTTATTGGCATGGGCAAGATGTAAGCGCGAATCTACTGACAATGGATAGAATTTAACGCGGGTATTCGATTTCGTAAGCTTACCATTTTGAGTTCGTACTACTCGCTTTGTGAAATGGGCTTTGGCTGACACCTTTCTCGGTTTCTCGTTATACGCCACACCTAGCACGGCACTCTTTAAATACGGGATAGCCTGAGTAAGTAAAGTCGGTTTCTTTGAAGGAAACTCAGAAGCGAGGGCTTTTGATACAAATTGCTGGGCAGATAGTAAGCTTACGAATTCACGGTGGACTAATTTATCGGAGATCGCTTCCATTACATTGTTGATGCGATTAGTGGCCAGCTCAGTGAAGGCGGTAGATAGATACTCTGACTCAAAAGACTTCGATACCAATTTTCCGTCAATGCGTACCTTCCCCATTTCGGGCGTACCAAAGGTAACAGACCCGATATCGACCAGATGCACTTCACCTTTGATGTTTGCACTCACCTGATACTGGCCATCGTCAACTTGCGTGTCATTGAATGAATGTGAAACCGACATTTCCACTTTGACTGTTGTGCTGTGTTCGGGTTTGAGTTCAAGCGTGCAGTTGTTGAAGCCTGCTTCGTTAGTGATATCCGAGGTATCAATCGGACGTCGCCAATACGACAGCAGCGCACGGTGGTTGGCCACATAATGGTTCGGTTCCTCTTTTTTGAACACAGGCATCATTACTGCTTCAGGGAGAGGATATTGCGGGTCAACTAACTTGATGGTCTTCCCCGTTTCCGCTTCCCACTCTGCATTGGTTTTCGGAAACGGAATCCATGACTCAGGTCTTAAGTGAAGATCACGCCAGATAGCAAGTGGTCTAAACGGAAGGCTTGCTATACCGTCAATGCCCCATCGGTAGCTTAGGTATACAGCGTGTCGTTCAGAAAAGAGGTTGATTTGTGCTTTCACCGCTTGGGCTTTATACATGGCCAAATAGCCGCGTCTCGCTTTCGCGTTCAATGTCACATCATTTTGGATTTCTATGATGCCGGGATGTGTGTGCTCTTTGCCTTCGGCCACAAGTTGACGAAATTCTGCAGCCCTTTGCTGTGAAAGAATTGATAATTGGGCAAAAAGTCTGACTAACTTCTCCAAGTAGCGCGGCTTTAAGACGTTGGGTTGAAGCGCAATTCTGCCATAGCCTACACTGTCATATCCTTTGGCATGTAGAGCACGAGCTCTCATGTTCGCAGATAAGCGGAACATGTAATCACGCAAACGTAAGGCTTCCTCTTGACCGAGGATATTCCATCGGTCTTGTTTAGCCAAACTTGTTTGAGTTTTATCAATGCTGCCAACTTGAGTACAGATCAAGCACCCATATCGAGCTTTACCTGAACACCCAGCACCATGTTTTTGTCCGACTGAAATCTCACATGCTTCTTGCGCGGCATTTCCATAGATGGCCAACAACAAAGCAAAGTCGGGCATGAATGCAGGAATAGCATTTTGAATACCAGGGAGGTTCTTCGTCAAAGGCTTCTTTCCGGCTAACTCTAAGGCCGTGAAGACTTCATCCGTTAACCAATCGCGGATAGGTGCGTACTGGTACAGTTGGAATTTACTGACATCAGTTTGTTCCACCAGCTCCGCCTTGAGTGCATCGATGGTCTTGTTTGCAGTACCCTGCTTCTTCATATTACGAGTACGACGAGTGCTTTCATCTTTTACGCGTGAGCCCGAAAAAGAGATAACCGGTGATGACGCGTACTGCTCCATGCCTTCCATACCTTCAAATCGATTCAACATGGTTTTAATGTACTTCTCGGAAGGGATCAGCTTCAAAATTACAGTGCAGTCGCCGGACATAGACGCATTCTGAATCACTTTTTGTGCCGACAAGTAACGATTGGCGTACTCTTCATGAAAGTCAGGAGCCACACCATCATAGAAAAGGTTAATGCCACACTCCTTCGCATAGGCTTTCAAGAACGGAGCCGCATACTCGCTGTACATCTGCATAGGCAATGCTTCTGCACCAGGATTAACGGTGCTTATCATCAGTGGACGTGAGGGTTCGATTTTTCCTTCCGCAATGCTCTGTTTGTAAGCTTCAATCAAGCACAGTGCGACCAATGTGCTGTCTTTCCCCATACTTAAGCCTTCATGACAAATATACTTCTCATCAGCTTCGATCAGGCTACGCGTTTCTCTCACCGTGTCATTGAAGCGATCAATAATCCCCATATGCAGGGCATACAATTGACTGCTTAATGCGTCTTGTGCTGTCGATACTAATAAAGTCATGTCCGATTCCCTAAGTCATCTTGAATACCTTAACTATAACGTGCATAGATAATAATGAAAGTTTATCCCCCCGTTTTATGGGAGTTTTTTCTTTCATTTTATACACAGGGATAGTTGTTCTACATAGACTGAAAATAAATCCAGTGAGGACAACATTATGAACGCGAAGACAGATTTCAAAGTACCATACACACCCAATCATGCGCTCAATGGCAAGGACCTAGAAGTGGTGTTCTTTGTCGGTGAAGAAGGGATCAACAAGTATGGCTTTCGTACGCTCGAAGGCATTCTGTTGACCAAAGAGTTAGCCGACCATTTCAAAAATGAAGAAGGTTCAGACAAGATACCTGCCCACTTAAAACGTCAACGTGATCTCGAAAAGTCACGCAGCGAACCGCTCCAAGACTACTTTCGAACCCGCGATAATACCGTATTGCCCGGACTGGCGATTTGTTTAAGCCACCTTAAGGATGAAGAAGAAATCATTGTAGGTAACCGTAAGATGATTAAAGCCGTGATCCCTGCCGACTGTGATCGGCATATCGCAGACGGTCAAAACCGCAATGAGCTATTTCAAGTTTTATTGACCGAAATGCCTGAGCTTGCAACGCAAACCCTGAGCGTGAAATTCCTTGTCTCAGATACCGACACACTGGAGCCAGTGACAGAGCAAATAAAGCAACTATTCAGTGATTATCACTACAATCAGAGAAAACCAACAACGAGTCAAAACCTCTACTTCGACAGCAGCAAACCTTACAGCCGGTTATTACGTCGATTTCTGGATTTAGAAGTAAACCAATTCACCTTATGGGACCTGATCTCGGTAAGTGGAAAACTCACCAACGGCCAACTTTTCATCTTAAAGCAGCTTCAAGATTTCTTAAACATTGCCAGTGCTTCCACAGCTGCGAAAATAAATGCATTACTCACCAAGAACCCTGAAATGGCAGATCAGTTGTTCAACATGCTCAAGCCTGCGCTTACGAGCGTACTAAACGCTATGCCAATTGGTGAAAGCGATCCTGAGAATGACCCTATGTATAGCAAAGCTATTTATTTCTACGGATGCGCGTGGGTTTGTCGCTCCATCATCGAAGAAGGTATGTCTAATGGTACGGCACCAGACTGGACTGCTCTAGAGCGCTTAAAAGCACTTCCGTTACTCAACATGAAAGACAGCTGGTGGACTCAAGCAGGCGTTGTGCAAAAGCTACAGTTAGACAATGCTAAAGAGCCGAAATACAGAATGCAAAAAGGTTCAGAGAAACTGATGGGCCGACGTCTGTGCAAAGTCTGTGGTATCTACCCGTGTGATGAAATTTAGCCTTTGGAATAAACGCTAAGGAGAGAGATTATGGAACTGAATTTACAAGCCTATCGCTGCCCGTCTGCAATGACTCAAGCTCGACTTGCTATAACTATGGCTCATTCAAGTAATGAATCCCTATGGCTTCACTCCATTGAACCTATGCTAGAGCATCATATTAAGGCTTACCTTGCTTCGGAATACCCTAACGCCACTCTCGCTGTGTTTATGGCCAAAGAGATAACAGAAGCGATGCAAAACGAATGGTTGTCTGATGACAGTTTGTTTGATGAAGATGACTTGGATGGGGCGACAGTTCAGTGCTTGTACTGCATTTCATTCAATGAAAACGTGGACAACCTGGCTATACCCATCCAATAAAAAAGGTGCATCTAAACTGAAGAGTCTAAATGCACCAATAACGACACAAGGACGTTCTTATATCGAGGTCATAGTCTTACCAACGCACGACCATTTGCGCTGTGGCGGTATCCCCAGAATCATCATAACCAACAACCGTCACTAACTCTGATTCGCCCGGTTGTCTTAACTCTGAAATCCGTTTACCGATATTGCGACGCTCGTTATCACCAACTGTCCAATCGTATTTGACCATTTTACCATCTAAGTCTTTACATTTTGCTTCGATACGGGCGGTCTTCGAGTACATACGGTAATCGATAGAGCACGTCGGTGGTTGGTTTGGCACCACTTCAATTGGAATGATCGCTTCCGCTTCTTGACCGTAGTTAGTGAGAATTTTCAATTTCAATTCATGGTCACCCGTTAATAGGTTCTCAATATTTGCTGATGACTTCTCTAACTCAGGTTGTAACTCACCATCGACATACCATTGATAGTCTGCCACTCGGTCTGATGGGTGACCACCTCGAATTGTCGGACGGACATTAACATCAAGTGGCGAACGTTGATAACTGTTACTATACCGTGCAGTTAAATCCACAGTGATCGGCTCAGGTTCCAATACCTCCACATATTCAGTAAAGGTGTCGTAGTTACCGCGATCATCTTCTACCGTAACCGAAATTGGGTATATACCCGGTTGTTTTGCGGTAAATCGCGCTCGATGTCCGTAATCTTTCGTCAACTCCAGTCGGCCTTGTCCGTTCCACTCATACAAATAGTACTCGCGTAAATTCGCACCAATTGGACGTCGTAACCAGATCTCAATCACTGAAGGTGCAACGAGCACACGCTGTTTATACGCCACGTCGAATTGTGGGAACTGATACTCCCATACACGAACCTTATGATCGAATTCCGCATACGTTAACGCCTTGGCATCTTTAACCCACGCACGCAGTGTGAATGTATGAAAGTCAGCTCGGTCCAAATCATCATTCGTTGGAGTAAAGTCCACAACATTCGAATCAACAATGGTTCCGTCTGGTCTTACCCATTCAATTTCAAGTTCGGAGTCCATATTGGAATACGGTGTATCGACATCTCCAACCAAAGTTAACGTATCGGTGGTTTCAACATCAGTATCCCCTTTCACTCTTACTCGAACAGGTTTCGCTCGCTGAGAACGTACTGAGCGGTATTCTGTTGCCCAGCTGTGTTCATCGGTTTCATAACCAAGATACGCCGCTTTTGCGATAATCTTGTTGCTGCCTTCACCTGTTGCAGTGTATTCGAGTGTACTACCGCCTTCAGTGAACGTGACTCCACCATCAATAGACCATTTAATAAGCATATTACCGGCATCCGCCTCTTCACCTTGATCAAGAAGCGTGTACGTTCTTGTCATACCGGTGATCAGGTTTGCTGCCCCAACTAGTTCAGTTTGTGGCACTCGGTACGCCATGATTTGTACGACGTCCGTTTCTGCTATCTCCCCTGTGAAGCGATTTGGAACATGACCTTTCACCAACCAAATACCTTCTACTGCGGTACTGAAAGAAAAGCGCTTACCAGGTTCTCCATATAGATTCCACGTACTGCCATTGTCTTCCGATATGTACCATGACACTTCACCAGAGGCGTCTTTGTCATCACGGGTAAGATGTTGATATTGAATTGCCGCATTCATCGGTACAGAACCCGTTATACGCAGTGTACGCAGTTCACCTTCGATTGCCGTTCCTTTCATGATTTTCAATGTCCCGCGTTGAGAGCGAACCATTGAAACATAATTTTCATTTGGCGATTTTAGTTTCGCTTGTGCATAGAATCGAAGGTCACCGATGTCATCTGATGAGAAGTTTACATCAAAGTCATTCACACCTGATTCGTTCATATCTTGCCAATCCGTCAGGCCATGTAGGTTCTTCTCTTTGTCCATGACAGCAATTCGAACAGACCAATCACCAAGCTCTTCAGATTTGTATACGACATCTCGGTAAAAACTACTATACAGCCCAAATTTCGATTTAACCTTGAATGTGTCAACGGTGGACGTTTCACGAGAAGTTTGCTCAACCTTGAGCCTTGCTCGTGTAGAAGGAACCGCATAAGTCTTCACCGCACTCTCAACTACTTGTTCTGGTAAACGGGCGTAATGAACTTGAACGGCATAATCATCCATCTGCCACAAATCTCGGTGGTTTGCACTGTTTCTGTCTGTGATTACCTTAGTGATAGTGTGCTCGGTGTATCGGTTGGACTGTTTGATGTATTGGCTTTCTAAGGTTTCACCATTTTTAAGGAGCGTAATGTAAATAGGCGACGCCGCTGATTTAACTCGATATCTCCCGATTCTAGATTGCCCCATCTCAACCGCATATATGCCATCTTCAAACATACCGTCGTCGTCGAAGATGATCTCTGGAGTATCTGGGGTATGAACGATTAGGCTTGTATCGTCGACTTTGATTAAGTTTTTTCGGCCTTCAGAGTCATGGATATAAATCTCAGCTTCCACTGTCGCAGGACCCGTATTTTCAAATACACCAATCAGCTCAGGGCTCGCAGTATCCCATGCTTCTTCCAAACCTTGAGGGATGACTGTCCAGTTCACGGAACAAGTCATTTGAGTCGGGTTTTTGATCCCTTGTACCGCCTCATGCTCTGACTTGAACATTCTACAAGCTCGACCTTTCGTTTGTGCGAATGTGATGTCTTGGTTCTGCACAAGTGCCACTTTGCGGTCACTGATGTTGTCGTATTCGAAGTCTAAAGGTAAGAATGAAATGGAATACTCTCTTTGAACTACGTTGTTGTTCCCGTCCTTACCACGCACAATGACTTTATGAACGGTATTAGACTCCCATGGGGTTTCCATTTTGATCGCACGAGCCATCTTGAATTCACCAATATGCTCAACGGGTACGCCATCAAGCAAAATATCAGTGATTTCATTCTCAATACTGGTTTCATCTTGCACGGTGAAAATCATATGCTCCATGAAGTTGATTTCATCACCAGTACTAAACAGCGTGTCATTGTTGTACAGACGAATCTCAGGAGGTAAACGGTCTAACTGCATTGCAGTCACTTCCTTGTCACCTATGTTTGCAAATCTATCTAAGGCTTTTATGTTGCCTTGATAAAATCCATCTACCACTGAACTGAGCGGAATTCGATAGACAAACTTGTTGCCAATCTGTTGAGGGATACCAAAGCTGTCTACTGTCTTCTCGGTATAGGTAACGTATTCATTTCTGAATAAATCGCCTATATCCCTACCCTCTAGCGTAACAAAATCGGATACACCGACATGATCTGTATGCTCTTCAAAGCTCAAACTAACCTTGGATGGTAACCACCACTTATTTGCTGTATCGGTACTGTGCGGCGAACTGAGAACGACTACAGCTTCATTGTTTTGGACAACCACCGTTTCTCCACCAACATCAATCGAAATATCATTGCTAGTGGTATCTCCGACAGCTTTGACAGCATACTGCTCAATAACGGGCGGTCTGTAATCCCACGCGTATTGGATCTGACTGTTCGGGGCTGATACGACATCGTATTTATCCGAGACTTTTAATGCTGTGGTAAGTTGCCCTGTCAGTGAATCGTCACCAGATAGATGAAAGGCAGAAATGGCGACCACGCATGAATCTTGGCCTTCAGGCACCTCACACGATTCACCAAACTGAGTTAAGGCCACCACCTGATCAAATGGACGAGGCTCGACCTCAACAGTAATTTTGCGAAGTTTTTCATTCTTATCGTGCGTAATGAAGCTCAAGCCTTGATATTGAGCTGAAGTAGTGTCCGTGGTGACATTTACAATCACAGGCGGAACGGGTTCAAGGATAGTGTAGGCCACGCTGTCTTCAATCAATGTGATGCGTTCTTTCTCAATACCATTGAAGTAAGAAATGCGATATGAACGGTAATGCTCTCCTGCAGCTGCGGTAGGTCGACCATCGAGCGCTAATCCATTCGCATTCCAGCTCGGGTCGGTATCACCTGTCCATTCGAAGAAACACTTTAGATTGCTACTGTCAGACGTATACGCTTCTTCTCGCACTGTTTCTAATCTACAACCAGATGCTGCGGCTTCTTTAGCTAAGGCTGAATACTCTTTCACGCCACGATAGATTTCATCAGGGTAAGTAAACTCTACTTTTGGCGGCACACTCGTTATGGAACCGATGATGTACACTGATTTCGCAACAGCAGCAGTCCCTATAACTGTTAGTGAACAACTAATAAGAATTTTGATTAACTTGTTCATAGTGCTCTTCAACTCCAAACGCAATTTCATTGGGATAGGTTAAATAAGGTCGAGAGCAATTTTTGAAATTAACAAGCCTATTTTTGAAGATTAAAGTTTTTCTCGCGGCATTCATTGTAAAGGAGGGATTTGGATTGTTACCCCTTCACGACTATGAAGGGGCTGAATGAGAATGAAGACTTATGGTAAAAATATATGGATTAATAAACCTGGCGCGACCGCGATACCGAACGTGAATAAGGACAAGTATAAGTCCGTGGCTACATATGCGCCGATGTCTTTCTTTTTATCAGAAGAAGATTGTGCATTTTTAGACAGGTGTTTAGATATTTCCGTTCCAAACTTTTCAGACAATGGATGACGTCGATTTGACTGATAAATCTCAAAGACAAATTTATCAAAATGCATGAGTTCTTGTAGACGACATTTGATAAACGGGGAGACAAGACAGTAGCATACCGCCACCAGTAAAAAGCAAATTATTGTGAGTGACATGCTATTCAATGGGTTTGTCAAAAAGACAATTATCCCCAATTGAAGAGAGATGTATCCAACAAGAAAATTTAGCGTCTTCATTCCAATACCTCCACCACAGGACTATTCACAAAGGGATCTGGCATGGAAAGCAACAACCGCCCCCCAGTTGCATTGAGCAATTCAATATTCAGCGGTTCACTTTCATCATTTGTCGCCCTGACTCCATATGTCATGGTATGGCTTTGGTCTTTAAAGGAAGTTTGATACGCAAAAAAGCAGGTGGCATTTGACGCCTCAGACTTACAAACTTTTGTTACCAAATTCACTGACTGCACCCCACCATGAGCGACAGCAAAATCAGGCCACTGAATCGCCTTTGAATCTAGTGTTGAGTTGTCCATTGCATACAGGTTTAAAATATACTCGCGTGATGATTTTTCCATCATCGTGTAATCACTGAATCGATTCGCTCTCGTTGTCCACATCATCACGGTAACAATAGTGATTAAGGCCACAAGTCCACACACCAGAAGCCATGTCACCTTCACGTTTTTGCCTGATTTTTCATTACATTGGTTAGTACTCAACATCCATAACCTCACTCATTCTAATTGCTACTTGAGACATTGGAGCCTTGGAGTCCGTTGTTTGCCTCTAGCACGAACGAATAGTCTTCGATGGACTTAGACCACTTATGTAAGTCCGAACAATCAAGACTCTTCAAAGCATAATTTTGCAATGAGTGAGCAAGTGGGTGTTGGACTGCAATGGAGATCGCCACAAATTGAAGCCCAGTAAGCTCCACAGACGTTTCTACGACTGAATCATAAGGAATGTTACATTGGGCGGAAGCATAGCGTGACAAATAGGCGATGGTGTCCCCACACTCCGTTCCACACGCTTCTTTGTAACGACTGATTATGTCGTCACTGGTGTTAGCCATAGCTGAACTCATGAAGACCAAAGTGCTTAAAACCATAGTTAGAATTTTCATTGCATAGTGACCATTGTTGGGGTGTGATTTTCATTGTAAGGAGCGGTAGAAATAAGTTTTTCAAACAAGGAAGGTAATTTGGACTTTAAATTGACAAGCAGGTTTTGGAGCCTGCTTGCCTATTTGGGAGATCATTTGCATAACTTATTTTCTTTCAAAGAAAGGACATTGTTATGCGGCGTTTTCGACTTGTTCTTCGTCTTCATTTTCCAAGTCATCCATGTCAGTCGCAAATGACTCGACCCGACGCGTCTCTAAAATTTTATCGATGGCTTGGTCTTGGGTGTACCCCCGTTCCATCAGAGCCGCTAATTCCATTTTGTCTTTCGGGTCCGTGGAGTACATCAGCAGCATTGCAGGAGGCGCGTAAAAACGCACAACCTCTTTGATGTCATCACCAATTTGGAAGAAGATTTCTGAGTACCTATTTTTACGGGTCCTAATCGATTTGAGAATTTCGAATTCTTGGTCTGACAATGCCACCAGCTTGTCATTTTTAACTTGATTAATCGTGTCTGATTTCTGATACAGGAAGCAACGATATACACAGTTGGCGGCTATGGCTTTACCTACAGATGAACCATACAAGTCACTCAACAATTGGGTGATAATCCAAGCACTAGCATCCACCTTCCTAAAACGCCTAAAGGCACTCTCAAGGAACGATGATACTGGGTTAGCACCTGTGGACCCTTGCTTTTCTTGAAGGAACTCCCAACACTCATCCACAATGAAGGCTTTCGAACGACGCTGAGAACCGGCTTGAGCATCACCCAAGAAGAAATGTTGGTAACACAGGTTGATGATCTGCATTAAGGCAATTACCTGCAATTCCGGTTGCGACTTCAGCTCTTCTAATTCACAGACAATGAATGGGTTGTCCAGCGTTGGGGGCGGCTTATTGACCGTAAACATATCGCCAAACATTTCGCCTTCACGGAATGGTTTTAACTGTTCACCAATGTCATTCAGCTCTTGACGAGAGCTCGCAGAACACATATCAGCGAAGATCGTGACACTTGAGTCGCGACCATGCTTATCCCACATCAATTTCAAAATGGTCGTCATACCACGCTTCTGCAACGTCGTGAGCGTACCATTGGGCTCTGCCATCACCGACAGCATTTCCAAAATCATACCAGCCTGCCCTTCCTTACCACTGAACTCAACAATGGACGGGAAAGGGTTGAGTGAGAACTTCATATCTTGACCGAAACTGATAAATTGACCATTCAACGCTTCACACAAACGGTAGTAGCTTCGACCCACATCGATAATCATTGCCATACCACCATCGCGCTTGGCTTCAGCAATATGTTGAGCGGTCTTCATCAGCTTATCGATTTCTGACTTGGGTAAATTCATCATGTTCCATAGATGCTGGCTTGGCATCTTGCCTGACCCCAATATGCACGTCACAATGTATTGGACGAGAACCGACTTGCCCGAGCCCGACTCCGCGACAACGATACCGTTCATTGAGCCATCGGTTTCAAAAGGATTAAACCCAAACATCGACATGTCTCTGGTTACAAAGGGGATCACAGGTTTACTTGGTGAGTTGCCAGATGAACTGGAAATTATCGGGCTCATGAACGCGCAGACATCAGACGGTACTAAGTTATAGCGGTCTAATCTTTTGCGAGTCACAGGGTCTGGTGCGAAAGGTAATGAATGCAGGAACATAGGTGGAGTCATGTACTTGTCTTCTTCCAATTCGAATCCTGCAGGGGTTGAAGCTACTTTCTTGAAGCGTGCAATCTCCGTCTCTAAATGCTCCTCATCATCACCAAAAATCATAAACTGAAGATACGCATTCACCATCTTCGACTTCTTTTGCTCAATTTTGGTAAAAGCTTCATCAAAGTCAGCTCGCTGCCAACGAACAGTATCATTCCAATTTACTAATTTGTTGTTTGCCTGCATTGTCATGTATTTACGGCGACGCTTAATCTTACCCTCTTCTTTTTTAGAGTTAGGGTAATGGACATTCAATACAATCATGAAGTTCGACCATGCTGTAGAATGCCCATATCGCCAATCACTAAAGACATTCAGCATGTCACCAAAGCCCAGTGTTTTTGGGTATTCTTTGGGAGTAAGCATCGATATAGGCCGCTCATCAATGATGACCTTCGAATCGGTAAACTCGATTTTACCGCCCTGCTCCTGAACTTGATCTCGGGGCATGTAGGCTTCGTTTTTATTAACGTCTCCTTTGCGCCAAGTTGACGAGTCCTTTCTGTTCATGAGCCTTTGCATGAAGTGTAGCCAGCCCCACTGATCCATCGGGGTACAGAACAAGCCGACCTTGTTCAATGACTCTTCTGTATCAGTACGTAGATTATTGAAGTGTTTAAGTTCCTTTTTGGTAGGCACGCCAAAGTTGCCTTTGATTGGAACCTTCACTACGAAGTAACAATCAAACATGCGAGCTCGACAGTCGCTATCACCAAACCCTGATTGTGATGATTGCTGGAAGTGGTTAATCAGCCCCTTTGAAATCGAATTCAGTCTGTCGTTTGCCTCACCTGTTTGTCGACCTCCGTGGTACATAGAAAAGCTATTGGTGAAAGGGCTTAAATTATCATTCGCCCAAAACAAGACCTGAATAAACGTGTCTTCCGGCCAATCGGCCTTATAGATTTGTTCTAATAGCTCCTGTAACTCATCGTTAACGGCTGGCACCGTTTCAATCTTGTACATTAAGCCAATGTAACTGTCTTCGAGCTCGAAATATTTGTGCTTTCGGTTGTAGTCCAAGACAGGGAGAAGATCGCCAAATTTGGAGTTTTCGAATTGCTTAAAAAATCGTGAAATCGCACCCATGATATATGCCCCCTTATTGACGCAGTTGATCGATTAGCGAGTTCGCATTACTTCTCGCATTCTCTCTTAACTCAGAGTCGCTGATAGCCGGTCTTGCATTGCGTGACTCGACGCCAATCTGACCATCATCATTCACATCGTAGTTTTGCTCTTGGCTTTCCTTTCTGACATGGAAGTTGACGTATTGAGAATCATTGGTCTTAGCGCTTCTATCGACGACCCAAGTTCGCTGTGTTGCTTCGATGAATCCATAACCAGGGATCTGTAAGGTTTCTTTGTCTGTATATGGACGCACCAATGTACGAACAATATCGGCAGGCTTTCGCATGGCTAGGGGTTCTGGAGCCGGAAGAAGTAAATGCTGATATGCCGCTTCGGGTGAAGCTAACGCTGGAGCTTGAGAAAAGTTTGCGTGTTGTTGGGTTTCATTCACTGATGCTGAGTCAGCCTCAATGTCCGTTCCGTATTTTTCTTTGTATTCTTTCCCTGTGATGGTTTCGCCATCTTCGTCTGTGACCATGACACGTTCGTCACCTGTCGCCTTCGCATAGTCTTCAGCATTGTTATAGACATTGGTTAGCTCATAAACTTCTCGGACGGACGCACACGCTACACCACTTTTCGCGCCTGGACACACGCCCTCTTCTTCGCCTACGACAGAACAACCGGCTAAAGTAAGCAGCGCAAATGAGATAAATATGGATTGTTTAATCATAGGTCGATTCCTTCTACGATAATGGACGTGAGTTGAGCCTTACTCGTTGGCAGCCCGATAATGGAAGATGTTTTGTTGTTGAAAAATGCAGGAAGCCCAACACGGCCCGGACTCATTATCTGTAGAGACGCGTAAGTTGAATTCACTTTGGTAATGGCTTCTTTACACTGGCTATTTGGTGGGCGGGGGTATTTAGCTTCAGACCAAGTGCCTTCATATAAGGCGTGCAGCGCTTTGTCCGGATCATCGGAACATTGGGCTAACAACGTATTTTCATACTCCTTATCATCGAAGACAGGCACGATTGCTATGCGGAATCTTTTATCAGGGTGCTGCTTCTCAAGGATCTCTACGAAGTCACCGCAATGCTTACAACCCGTTGGTGCAATAAAGAGGGTCCCACCAAAAACTTTGGCTAATGGGTTTAAGTTAAACCCCGCAAAATCTTCTTCTGGGTTGATTTTCATTTTCTTCAAGTCGACATGGGATGCCGCGTAAAGCTCTTGTGGGGAGTTTACGAATTTGGTGTGAACGGTTGAGAATAATGAACCGCCCTTGATAAGAAATTTTCCATCACCGGTGGCCAGTAACATTTCACCGGTATCCAGCTCCATCATAATTAGCTTGTCGGTTTCAATTTCATAACTTGAAACCACATTGATGTCGGCATTGAGGAAATCTTGCGTTGGGGGTTCAGCTGCGACTTGAAGGCTGGCAAGCAACCCTAAGCCCAACATACCTTGAATTTTGTTTGACCATTTCATAGCAACACTCCTAGTTAGTACCAAGAGTTTGCCAAACTTAGATCTGCATAATTTAAATTAGTGAGCCTTATTTCACGGCTTAATTGAATTTTATTGGTGACAAAGGTGAAGTGTTACATCAGAAAAGGTATTTAAATTAACGATAATCAGGGGATGAGGTTCACTTTCCCACAACTAACTATCGCAAGGTATAGTGTTGTTTAACTCCGCCTTTAGAGCTTGTATTAAAGCAAGAACAAATCGCTAATATTCATCGCACAAAATAACGTTAGATGGTATTTCAATGTCACAACCATCTTTATCTTCAATACTTATGCCGCCGAGGTGGAAATTGATTCCGAGGTAAAACCGCTCTAAACATGCTCGACCTCCTGCGTTAGTTCCTTGACCAGCAACTTCGACGTCCACATATCGATATTCGTTGTTAAATTCATCAAACACTTTTTGCCTAGATATCAAGCGACCCGTTTCATAGGCCATTATCTGACCTCGAATGCCATTTCTATACTTGGGCTTAACGTAGACCATTTCCAAAACGACTCTAATCGAATAGTACCCATCATCGTTATGTTCAAACTTACTTAAGCTGCAAAACCCGATCAATTCTTTTGGGTTTCTAGGGTCGACAAAGAAAATGAGCTCATAGAGATTCGGGTCAAGAAAACAACGTACATTAATCCCTTTCTCGCTTTCCGGTATCGACTCTCTTACACTATCAAGAGTGAATAGTTGGTTTTGAATTGGTATTGAAACCATCCAGTTATGTTCTACAATCTCAGTTTGATTAATTTGTGTATTGAAAATATCCCCGAAACTGTAAGTAGATCCGCACATTGTTTCAAATTGAATTTTCAATTGATGGAATAAATCAGAGTACTTCAATTTATCCATATGCTCTAAAGTAGAATCATCCAGATCAGAATAATTTTTGTATTTAATTAGCATAATGGTGCTCTCCGTAAATTGCTCATGCCTGACTGTCATTTATTGAGCGTGATGTCAGTTTCAGAAATTAATTCGTTTAGGTTTCTGATCCCTTTCCTGTCAGTCTTTCTAAGGTATCGGTTAGCAGACCAAGCGATAATTGTTGGTCGACCAAGATGCATTTCGACGTTCCTGACTGATTGTTGCCATTCTTTAAGTCCCCCATACCCCGTAATTGCAAGTCAGCCTCTGCCAAACTGAACCCATCAGAGTGATTGACCAACAAATCCAGTCGGTCTATGGATGGCGTTTTGAGTTGGGTAGTAGGCAGTAGGTCACAATGCCCGATACCTCCTTCCCGCGCTACGCGACCTCGGATCTGGTGCAGCGTAACCACACCAAGATTTTCAGGGTTCAGCACAACGACATAGTTCAGTTTTGGTATTGTGATCCCAACCTCAATCAATGTGGTCGCAATCAATATTTTCCCCTCACCCGACTTCATTGCATTTATGGCAGTCTCATTGTCTTGTTTAGACAACCCACCATGGGACAATTTAACGATGTCACCATACATCGCTTTCCAGTCATCAAAGAGTTGTTCAGCACTGGCTCTGTGTGAAACAGCTTGAGCTTTGGATTCACCTTTCATGGTGCTAATGATTAACACCTTGTCACCACGATTGATGCGTTCTTCAACTCGACAGATAACCTCATCGATTTGGGTATGCTCGTAACGGGTAGTGATCACTTCTCTAGGTGTGTGGTACTTGGTTAATTTGAAGTACGGCAGCATGCCAAAACTCATCATCGCTTGCGTTCTAGGAATGCACGTCGCACTCGACAACAACAGATGTGTCCGGCCATGAGTTATTAATGTGGATTCTTTTTGTTCAAGCCCCATTTTTTGCTCTTCGTCGATCCACAGTAGGTCGATAGGCATATTGTTGTGATGATGGAGCAAAGCCGTCGTACCAATCACGACACGGGTGTCTTCTGTCATCTCGTTGATGCATCGATAGCCTTTACCTACGAAGTTGTCATGCTCACTCTCAGACAATAAAAACTCGATGCCAATATCTGGCCAGCAGTTGTCGATCTCTTTATAGATTTGGGCTCCTAATATTAGGTTGGGAACCATAATGACGACACAACCACCAGCATCAACAACATGACGTGTCAGTATCGCGCCAATGACGGTTTTCCCCGTCCCCACATCCCCGAATAAGACACTTCGTGGGGCTCTGTTGTTAATCGCGGCTTTGATACCGCTCACGGCATCCAATTGTTCATCCGTCAGTTGAAACGGGACGACATCATTGAAATAGGTATCGTCTTTGTCGAGCTGAAATGGGTGAGTTAAATTTGGTTCGCCTTCCACTTCTGAGAACAACAAAGTAGCTGCTATTCTTTGTAGTATAGCGTTGCATTGTTCACTTTCTTCCAATGAATTTGGGAAATGCACAAATCTCAAAACCTCTTCTAAACACAGCGAGTGCGCTTCTAACAACCGTCTAATTTTCCCGTTGCTTAGATTTAATTTCGCTAATTCTTCTCGTATCTTTCTTGCCGTCAATGGGATCAGTTCATCAATATGCTGCTCCAAAAACTCAGCATACTTCAACCCTTTGAGTTGCTTACTTTTGACTTTATAGACCGGAGTGATTTTACCAATGAATTTTTCATTCAATGGCTGCGGGTGGTTGATAAACAGCGCGGTTCCGACTTGTTTCACTTTGCACAAGTAATAACCTCGATCATTAAGTCGACTTGCCAATTGTTGGCCGTATTCACTGTCTAATTTGGCAAAATGAGAAAAACGTTGAGCGACGTTTCGGGAGTCAACAATGCTGCCATTAATGACAGTCGTTCGATTGTATGATTCAGAAATAGAAGTCACTGTCCCTTGAATAACCACACAGTCACTGTCCGTAAGATAGGAAAAGTCAGACACCACTTGTCTCGTGTCCACAAACGATTCAGGTAACCGCAACAACACTTGCCAAACAGGAACTTTAAATGTGTCTTTGATGTACTTTATATCCAGCATTCTCGCGTTTCATTCTGATTCAATAATGCAGTAGTTATACACGTCTGAGCACTATCATTTAGTTACGATGGCTCTCAGTAATATGAAGTTGATTTAGAACGTCTTTACGAACGCTTACTGCTTTAGAGTCAGCTCATAAACCTTCTCGACCGGTTCTTCGATGTACCTACGTGTAACAGTTAACTCAACACCGCTGGTGGTTTTGGTTATTCTAAAGTTTTGGTTTGGAGACTGAGCCAAAACAGAGCCGTCATCATTAACAATCACGTCAACGGGTAATCGTTTCCCAAACGCCTCAATGTAGTCAGCTCCGACGTTGAATTCTGCAGCGCCGTCTGACGATACAGAGCTCCACTGGCCAACATAGGCATGAGAATCATCGAAGAAAACAGAAGAGAACTTTAGAACCAGAACACCAGACAGTACGAGTACGCCACATAGGGTCAGTGTCTTTCGATTTATACGTATCGACATAATGAATTCCTATAAACATGAGAACCCCATATTACTTGTGGTAGAAGTCGATTTTGCTAAATAGCGAGGGGAATTTGAGCTGCTATTTGATATTTGGGGAGTCGAAGTTAGCTCTAATCCTGATACCAATACTCCGAGCAGTTCAATGATGGTCGTTTCAGAATGTAATCCCAAGTTTTCATTGTTCTGATTAGATAATTGGTCTTGATGTTGACTGTCTTTGAGTTATAGCAACCGACGGCTTCCCAAACATGACCCTTAGCGTAGGTAAGGCATCCTTTGAATATATCTGCACTGATACGGATATTGAGAACAGGGTCAGTGGCAACATCTACCCAAGACTTATTAGGGTAGTTTCGTAAGATGTATTTGGAATGGATTGTATTCACCTGAGCGGGACCCAAGTCATAGGAATCGTTAGTATTTTTTACTTTACTGCCGATTTTGCCCCCCTCGCCAACCACAAGTAAGTTAAGAAAGTCTCTCGGGACATACTTCTCTCCTGCGACTTCAGCAACAATGCTGCATCTACTCGCGTTTGATAAAGCAACAGTATCTAATTTGGTGTCATGGATATCTGGCAAGAAAAACATGGTGATTCTCCTTTTCGTGGCCAATGATTGAAAGTCAGTGCAAACACGCTTTTCATAAGTGCTGACTAAGTATGTTCCTGTGGTGATACACCTTTTCTCTTCATCTTTATTCTTCATTCGTTGAGCGGAAATTGTTGATGAGGAAATTACCCGAGAAAGTGCAATCCTACCTTGCTGTTTCGACTAGCGAAGGCGCATTTCTTAGCTTTAAGCATTGAGACTCGACACAAAGCTTTGCCTCTTAAGTGGCTTACATATCTACGGTATCGGTATTTGTGAATTGGCTATGATTATAATCTTCTAAATAGTAACGCTTATTAGCACAGATACTGTTCCATTCAAGGCTTACCGCATCAAGCTTCTCAGCAAGAATTTGGTATTGTTCAATTAGGACGTTGTAAGCTTGAACATCTGAGTTTGTAGGGTGATCTATGCTTTGGATGTAGAGCTTCCTTTCTTCTAACTGAGCGCGTAAATCGAATGCTTGCGACTGATTTTGGTCTTGATAGTGCCTTATAGCCAAGCACTTTTCTATTTGCTCGACAGTTAATGTGTTTTGGTCATAATGCTTAACAATGTCGCGGTGCAAAACACCTGTACCGATATCAGGCTTGTCATTGATACTATCACTCTTCATTATTTTGACACCTACACCTCCTACTATCCCAATAAATAAGAGCGTCACTAATAGACCACGAAAGCCGCCCAATAAAAGCTTATCCGTCTCTATGTGCTGATCTTGCTCCCTATCTAGATGAAGGTTGATTTTTTTGGGGATACACCTTCTACGCAGCCATCGCCTAACGGTTACAAAAATACGAAATATCATTTTAAACAGCCAATTAACGACAAAGAGAGCCACTATAGTTGACATAGCAAAAGCCAAACGCTGATTCAGACTAAGGCCATGCACCCAAGTAACCCATCCATTAAAAAAGCTGACCACAAGATCATCAACCTGTGGCCCGTAGCTTAATCGTTCAAACCAATCCAAGCTTAATCGTTCAAACCAATCCATTTAGCTTCTCCGTTCAATTCTATTACGCTGATTTGGTCACTACTTTTTTTGCTCCAACTTTCTGAATTACTACAGTCTTACGTTTCACAAGTAGTGCGTATGCATCGTTGAGAGACATGCCTTTCTTCGTGTAGTGATGTTCTGGTATGTTGGATAAGTGGATTTCGTTTCTATCCCCTCGATCCCATACGTTTATCTTGCGTATTGTTCGGTACTGGATTCCTTTTGCGTTAAAAGGTGGGTTTGCCAGTAAGTAGTCGGTAACATCACTTTTGTCAGGGTACACATGAACAGCCTGTACAGATGGCCCATTTTTAGCGCCTAGCCAGATATAATTACCACAATCTTCCACTGCTAATTCTCGAAAATAAAAATCAAAGCGAACCAAGCTCTTTCTTGGATCTACAATTTTGACATTTTTTCGAGTTTTTCCATCTCGCTTGAATTTAGATTGCTGTATTACTTGTATAACTCTCACGTACTCAATTTGTGAGTGGTGCTTCTCACATAAAGAGTATCGTTTTGCCTGGTGTCCATTTTCTACCATTGTTAGTGTGGGTTGTTTACAGACTACACACTCGCGCAGGGTGTTATTCTCGATGACTTTCATTAAAAAATCCCCAAGTCAAAAAAGATTTAGACTCTGACGGTCAGTTATACACGTCTAATCACTTGGGTTTACGAATTAGCGAGTCCATTTAAGCCCCTTATTTGACAAAGGAACTCGATTCCATCACATCATTAGGCATCGTCTTAAACGAGAGGAGGTCACTGTTTTCTATTCAAAACGGGGGAAACACTAAAAATCGTTCCACTAATTTCATTTCGGCATGACTGTCTATGCCATATTTCTGATATTGGGTTGTCTAGATGAATGGAACTGGAAAACGTTATGGAAATGAATACTAAGTGTGTCCCTGTCAGAACCGCTGCGTGCTTAATTGTCGCCTTCGCGTGTTTGGCCGTGTATATGCTCACACCCAGCCGCACCGATTACTTAGATGCACGAGTAAACTTGTTATTTTCTCAATGCAGCTCAAGTCTTTTGGAAGATGAGTTCAAAATGGAACCATGTGAAGAGCTCTATCGAACCTACGCCAACATCTCGCGCAGTACCGCTTATCACTACATCTCGGATAACGTGATGTTTAAACTTCATGGCGAGATTTCGAAGCTGGGCTACTCGTTGGACATCAACCAGGTCACCGATGGATTTATGCAAAAACTTCCGTCAGGCAAATACCACACGACACGACGCAATAACATCATCGACGCATGGATTAGCTCTCCCACAGAGTCCGTCGAATTTGATTATGAGGGAGGCATCGACGCCTCGCTTTAGTAATTTGGGAAACCCAAAAATCCAATCGTTTGATTGTTGCGATTGAACCCACTCCGTTGTTAACTTTTTGGGTTTCCCTACCACCTCCCCCACTCAATTCTCTAAATTCACTCTCAAAAGTTGTATCAACTATGTCCTAGTATCCGATGGGCATTACCATGTTAAAGTTTAATTTATACCACCCTGTGATTAACCTCATCCTCTCCCATGATGGCGTTATTGACGAACTCGACCTAGAAACTAACGTTGTCAGTGATACAGCGACACGGGTTCTCATCGATACCTGCTTCAAATTGCATGAAGATAAACAATCAATCGATTTAAACACGATTAAAGCGCGTGTATACGCTGAGTATGGGCAAGAGGGAGTCGACGCGATTACTACAGTTGCCATGGAGTCACTAGCGCAACCAGCAAACATAAATGCTCTTTCTGACTATGTTTCGCAAATCAACGACACTAACAACAAACGAACACTTCAGGTGGAGCTTCAAAAGCTATTAACACAATGTTCGTCAAACAAGACGACCGATGAAATCATAGGTTCGATGCATTCTGTTGTTGAGTCTTATGACGAAGTGGAAAAGGACAATGAGCAAGGCCCAATTTCATTGAAAGATGCCTTTGCTGCAACGCTGGACAACATGGAGCGCAGAAGCAAAGGGGAATTTAATGCATTTAAGTCGGGCTTTGCATGCTTTGAAGCACTTGGTGGATTCCGACCTGCAGATTTCATCATCCTTGCAGGCCGTCCATCTCATGGCAAAACCACCTTACTCCTGAACGTTATCAAAAACTCAAGTTATCAAAACGATGCACCATTCTTATTTTTCTCCCTTGAAATGAGCTCTGAATCGATTGGAGAGAATTTGCTATCTAACTTGGCAAGCGTACCACTGAGTAATATTCGAAACGCCAGCATGAGTGATACTCAATGGGCTGATTGTTCATCTGCGCTAGGTAGATCCGGTGATTACAATATTGAGATGGATGACGGTTCAATGACCGTCGAGGAGTTGTGTCGTCGCGCACGTCGCTTTTATCGGCAGCATAATGGAAAGATTTCTGGTATTGGTGTGGACTACATTCAGTTGCTAACCAGTGAAAAATACAAAACTGATAATAGAAACTTAGAAGTCTCAGAAATATCACGACAGCTCAAAGCGTTGGGGAAAGAGTTACAAGTACCTGTTATAGCACTATCCCAATTGTCTCGCGATATCGAGAAGCGTGCTGATAAACGCCCAGTGAATTCCGACTTACGAGAGTCAGGTTCGCTAGAGCAAGATGCGGATATCATCTGCTTTATTTATCGACCGGAAATGTATGATCCTCAAAATGAACCTGGTGTCGCTCATTTGATTATTAGCAAAGCTCGTAAATCAGCTATAGGCTCTGCAAAAACAACCTTCATTGGAAAATACGCTCAAATTAAAGATTCCTTCAATTACACGCAAAGCGCACCACCAGCTGCGTCACCTATTGCTGATCAATACCAAAGGACCGACAACAAAAAGCAGAATACCGAAACTAACGATACTCTGCCAAACAACAGTCCCAATGGGAGTGGAATTGAGTTCATCAACTAAGCAAGCGCACGTTCCCATGACTTAGAAAGTGACTTATGTGCGCCTAGCTTTTGTAAGGCGCTTGTCTTAACTTGGGTATATCGAGACGAGGAGAAACCGAGAGATTCAACCAAGTCGTTTCGATTCAATGTACCGGCTACTAATCCCATCTCATTCATGATCACAATTTTCTCGTTCGCATTGAGGGTCTTTAACTGGGCAATCAAGTGCTGTCTCAACTTAAGATGCGTCAAATCCGACACCACATTGTCGTTACATCCACTAGTTACCCCATATCGATTGTCGTTCGAACCTTGATCAAAGTCATACAATGGTTTGGGTAAGTACGATGATGCACTGGAACCTGGGGTCAGCTTGTTGTTGGTTTTCTCGGAATTAATTTCAATTGCTTTTGAATAAGCGCCTGAAATGTCCCGGTCTGATACTTTCACCATCAGTGTATGGTGGAGCTCTTTTCTTGATACAACGGTCTTAACGCGAGCGCTCGCGTAAGTATCAAAGCTCGCTATACCCGTATGCTTATAGCAGCGTGCAGCACGAATCGTTTCCAAGGCAGCCTCTTGTACACGATCTGAAAGATAGTCGATATCATAGTTATGGCGGCGTAGTAACTTGCGTAAACTGTTTAATGACTTCAGCGTTACGTTCTGGATAGCAGTATTCAGATCTTTGAGCTGAGTCGGCTCAGGGCAACCTCGTTCCACCATTTCGTAAACCACGAACGCTGTCACTTGTAATTCGTTAAGAACAAAGTCGTCAGTTGCCTGTGACTGAAGTAGCTCTGCTGGAGTGTGTTTGTTAGAGACAACGTGGCCAACATAATTGGCGCAAGTTGCATCATTGGCAATTTCTGAAAGCTTCTGCCTCCAATTCGGTGTTGTTTGAGTAATTTCTTTGAACACCTTCCTTGTTGTAGTGGCCAATGTTTCAAGCACTTCTGATTGCGATTCTTTTACAGAATTAAAGCTTTCTGTGATGAGGGAATTCATTCTACTGATCGGGTCCATAGTAACGCTCCATACATTTTTTCATAACTGGGGTGGGTAAACTCATTATGGTTTTCCCCGATCATCGCGTCAATTTTCTCCCCCCGTTTCAATCTATCTCGAAAAAAAGTTCTCTTAATTGAAAACATAACGTTGTTCATCGAGCACTATGTTACGACCACTCAAATCGAGGAATCTAATGATGGCACCTTTGTTCAAGAAGACAGCGACGACTTTATTTACAATTTTGGCAATTGGTTCTGCAGCTACCGCATCAGCTTCTGAAGTTGAAATGTCACAACAACAATTCAACTCGATGCTTATGAAAGCGTTCCAATCAAACCCTGAACTCTTAATCGCAGGAGTGGAATCCGTGAGGACATACCAAACAATGAAGCATAAACAAATGTTTTCAAAATCTTTGTATTATGATGAAGATACGCCGGTTCTTAATGAAGCTGGAGAGATCACTGTGGTGGAGTTTTTTGACTACGCATGTGGAGTATGTAAAAGGGGTGCAACGGAGTTGGCTCCCCTTTTAGGTAAAGACAAACGCATCCGATTCGTGTATAAAGATGTGTCCATTTTAGGTGCTAATTCCACTGAATTAGCAAAGATAGCCATTGCTGTAAATCAGATCTCTCCCAATGCGTATCCAGCATTCCACAAAGAGCTTCTTTCAATGCAGCAGTCCATCCCACAGAAGGCATACGAGCTTGCTGAACTGATGGGGCTAGACAGTACGCTTATCAAAAAGACTGCGAATTCGTCACAAGTAAGTGCTATTTTAAATAAAAATAATACACTTTTTAGAGATCTGAAACTTACTGGAACTCCAACTTTTTATATTGGTGAAAAAAAGTTTGGGGGCCTAATCAGTCGTCAACAGATGATCGAAGAAGTGAACCTTCAGTATAGCCAACTGGTAAACCAAACTAATAGGCAGGCAGTTAGTAAATAGGAAGCATCGTATATTGGTGTGGAGGTATTTACTCGTATGGCCCTGCAAAGTCACTCCAAGGAGGGAGTGGAGCAGACTAACTATAAGTAGTAAGGCATAACTACGAAATCACCACACATACTCCCCCGTTCTTCGGGGGTTTTTTTTACTTATAGTGCCACAAGCTAGTCACTATATTGCTATAGCCTGTCGTTATTGTGCCACAAGCCAACCACCAGCGGCTCCACCAAGTTCAAAGTTAAGCCAGCCGGTTTGCATATAAACTATACAAAACCACACACCATTATTATAATTACTTCAGTTCTCAAAATCTTCTAAGTTCTCTGCCACTATCCGGTAGTTCCCTTATTAGTCGGGTGATATGTCCCGTTGATCATACCAGTCCTCGACTGAATTTATTGAAAATGTATTTTTCACTGATCCCTCATCGCGTGTAGCAACCGTCACACAGCACACCTAAGCAGATTGCCTCAGTCTTCTTTGGCGTGCTGTGTGGTGACAGTTACGTGTGGTGAAAAGTCGGATAACCTGGGGATAGGCTTCGACTTAACAATAATAAAAGTTGCCCTGCATTGGAGCGGGGCCTTTTTTTTCTAAAAAGACACTTTACCCTTGGCATTTTCAGTTTCCTAACTTGAACAACTCTTTTATTTTCATTTTCCTTCATAGAATTGGTCATTGATGTATACAAAAGAAATCAACATGAGATAAGAAAAAGGTTTTCTACCATGACAAAAGTGTCAGCGAACAATAATTATAAATAGTTTGTTACATGTAACTGTAGCTAACCTTCTGTTTTATATAACCTTCTTTAAGGTTGCACTTTTGGATGCTTTTAACCATCTCAAAAACAACCTTAATTTTAATTTATTGCCTTTAAATTCAGATAATTAGCTATATATTAATTGCGTTACATTGCTATTATCCGCATGAGCATTACTCAGCGCCATGTTTTTTCGTATTAACGTAGCATTTTGTGATTGAACTTTAGCGAGCATAGCTTTTAATTCCGCCACCTCAGACCGCAGCTCTCGATTGCGGTCTTTGTATTCATTAAGTTCAGTTTGTTTTGCATCACGTTGCTGTCGAATGCCCTTATTTACACCGCCTTTAATGCGTTCTAATAGGTCAGGGCAATCACGGTGAATCAATGCTCGACTTACGCCAGCTTCTTCGGCAACAGCAGCGACACTCATTTTGCGTTTATAAGAGACAACATTAGGGCGACCCTTTTCGATACGAATAATGGCAAGTCGAACCGCTTTGTGTGTCGCTTTTTCTTTCTGGTTAGACATTTATCACCTCGATATGCTCTCTTTCGTTAATCTCTTGCTTCATAGCTTCAACATCAATCCCCAATGCCGCCAGAACCTTTTCACAGCGCTTCATGCCTTTTTTGACCGCCGCTCTACCAGCTTCACCAATATCATCTAATTGCATCAGTTTCATTTGCTGCACTAGCATTCCCTCCCAATAAGGCAGGTGTCGCTTATCTACAATGCCACTTTCACAGCTATCAGGCTTACCACACTTACACTCATCATCATTGGTACACCACCCAATACCTGTTGAGCGAATTGGTATGGAGCTAGAGTATGCCTCTGCCATAGCACTAAGAGAGCCAAAAAATTTGATTAACTCTTTATCCTCACGGACTTTCTTGATGTTTTGAGCTATATCACCACCCGTGATAGGCACATCTAGTTCAAACCAATCTTGCTTAATTTCTTCTTCAACCAGATATTTCTCTCGGAGCATTTCTTCAAACAATTCCGCATCAAAATCATCATTAAAGGCATACAAAGCGGTCATGGTAATAGACCAATGTTTAAAGTGGTCTTTCAATGCTCTCAAGTCGCCTAATTCAGAATGAACCGCATAATTAGCAAAGGTACGTCTGAATTGGTGCGCTGATAGGTTCCAATCATTCGCTATCTGTTTACATAAGTTTGGCAACCTAGTGTTAGTTATGGCCACCCCTGACAATAGGTAAATTGCGTTTCCTTTTCCGAGGTTTTTCGATAGACAAATGTGGTCTGAGATTTCCTCAAGTCGATGTACTTCCACATGGTCATTGCTTGCTTTCGCTTTTAGTAAATCACACTCAAGCTGCTCTTGAAGTGAAGCACTAAAACGACCAAGAATATCAATCGCTTCAGTGGCTATCTTTGGCGCAATCCACTCAGCTAACCCAGTATGTGTTTTCTCAGAGACAGTTTCGATGTAGTAGTAAGTGGTGTCATCTTTCGTTTCAGAGCGATACGCATCACGCTTAATGCCTAATATTTCATGGATACGCATACCCGTTGTGAGTAGCAGCCAGAAGATACAGCTATCTCGCAGTAGTAATGTTTCTTTCTTTTTTGATGATGCCAGAATTTCATCAGCTCTATCTAGGCATGATTTAGTAAGCTGACACAGCGGAATTAGCACTTTATCTGGAATAATGGGGGTCTTGCCTTTGATAATGGCTTCCCGATACACTTCACCAACATACCCAGCTTGCTCATTAGCGCTTGATTCAGACCAGGGATGCTCTTTGACAAAATCAAACTCTTTGCAGTGGTAATAAAGGTCTTCTAGAATGCGAAATCTATCCACTTTAGTGATTGCTGTCAGTGGTTTAGTTTCGCCTTTTCGTTTTGAGAGCAGAGTGTTTACGTGCCTAACGTAGGCATTTGAGGTAAAAGCCGTAAGCCCATGTGTCGCTGTAGTATCTGACCTTAAAACCCACTGAAAATAAATTTTCAACTTGGCCAGTATTTTTCCCAAAGAGCCAAGCGCTAAACCCTTTTTCATTTTACTCCAGATTACCCACTTTGCCATGCGTTTCATTTGAGTGTCCGAAATGGTGGAAAAAGTAAGGTTTAATGCACTTGCTATAGTTGCTTTCGTACCTTTACTAGCAGGAAACACCCATACATCTTCCTCAAATCGAGATAGCGTTTGGTATTCACCATTGGCGAGTTTAATGTAGGTCACGATACCCGTTAGAGAGCCACCAATGACTTGCTCAAGCGCACTGGTGCTTGGCTTTGGGCATTGCTGAATCGCAAACTCAGCTTGCGAGAGTATTAACTCAATTGAACTCATTGCGTCACCTTTAACATATCAAGATTTTGCCAGTACGGATGTGGATTGGTTCTTGCTCGCTCTTTTTCAGCCTCTACACGCTGCAACTGATCAAGCTTTGCAAATTCAGGGATAACTTCTTCATCCACGATTCTTAGAACATTCTTTAAATGACGCTTCCAGTCTTTGCGACCAAACTCATCACGGTTGCGAATAATTGCCCAATAAAAACTAAAGAGTTTATACAAATCATCACCTGTAATAACGAAGCTCTTACAACGGAAGCAACCTAAAAAGTCATTACAGAATGTGCCATTTTTCGGTGCTTTATCACCATTTTTAGGGTCTTTACAATGCCCTACAGGGACGCTTGACTCTGTACTCGTTAGCTCTTTAACTCGTATCTCGCCCATCAAGCCTAAATTACGCTTTGATTGCTCAGGGGCTTGTAAATAATGGTCAAGCGTTCCCGTCCCGTTGTGTTTGGCTTGCTGCGCGGCAATCAGCAAACTCTCACCACTTAGCTCGTAGATGTCATTAATAAACGTCTTGCGAAAACGGCTTACATTAAGTTTTATCGTGCGACCATCTTCATCTCTTAGGTCGTACTCTTTGATGAAATTTTTGATGTTATATTGAAGCAGCCTCTCTGATAGAGAGGTGGCCGCACCTCTCTCTGCACCTTTGCGAGCTATTATAGGCTCATAGACAAATACCAAGTCTGTGTCGATAGACTTTCTCTCTTGGGTATTGCGTTCAATGATAGCCTCAATAAGATAAGCCACATCAAGCTTTATCCCTTGCACCACTTCAAGTTCCTCTGATTTTCGCAAATTGTGCAATTGCGTTGAGCTGCCTCTTTTTTTGAATACGGTTAACAGCTTGCGGCAATCTTTAAGTGGGTGGTCACTCAATGAGTCGGTAGTCATATTGAGAAGTGGAGATGTATTGATGCCCGTTTGGATTGCCACAGCTAATAAGCAAACCACTAATTCATAACCTGTCAATGGTTCGGTCTTTTGATAAATCGGCTTAATCGCTTGTTTTAGCGCAACCACCACCTGCCTTTTTTCATGGGGAGTAAGTGGTTTCTCACCCTTCACTCGTTTGCTTGAATTTGGAAATGGGTTCTTAGGAAAGAAATCACTGTTTAGGTTGATATCACCAATGACTGACCAATAGCCCTTGTCTTTCATATGTATCAGCATTGACTTGAGATGAGTGTAGTAACCTTTTTGGGTGTTATACCCTAACTCACAACCTTTAAGGTGCAGCAAATACTGCTCGAACAACTCTGGCGTAATATCTGCTTGTGTTAAGTCCTCACCCGCTGAATGCCTAAATAATTTAAGGTATTCAGCGAAATGGTAAAAACCATTTTTAAAATAACTTTTTTGAGTTTCCTCGCTAAGGGCATCGGTGTTTTTCAGCAGAGCTTTTGCGGTGTAGTACACTCGATTTGTTATGTCGTCATAACCTTTGCCATAGAAACGAGAAAAATTAACGTTAGAACCATTACCACCTTTTGAGCCAATATTGGGATAGTTCACAACAGGGTTGATTGGACGGATAATCTCTTGGCTCTGAGTTGCGTCAATTGTTTGTTCAACTACAGATGTTTTCTTGAGTTTATCTTTGTTAACTGTCAGATTTTTTCGGTGTTTCGCCATGCTTCACCTACACAATCGCATCAATTTGTTGCTGATACTCAATTGACAGGTCATCGACTAAATCATTAACCAAGTGCAAATATTTCATCGTGGTTGTGATACTCGAATGTCCAAGCCGAGCTTGTAGGTACATCTGTAGTGGTACGCTGAATTTGGTCACTTAGTTAGAGGTGATATCATCACCTCATAAGTTAACAGGTGACACTATGACAAAACGTACAAGAAGACTATTTAGCGCTGAATTCAAATTAGAAGCGGCACAACTGGTTCTAGATCAGAACCACTCTGTGACAGAGGCTGCTCAAGCTATGAATGTTGGGAAGTCCACGATGGATAAGTGGGTTCGCCAACTAAAAGAGGAACGTCAGGGGAAAGCACCTAAAGCATCGCCGATGACGCCTGAGCAAATTGAAATACGTGAATTAAAAAAGAAGTTAGCTCGCCTTGAAGAGCATAATGAAATATTAAAAAAAGCCACGGCTCTGTTGATGTCGGACTCACTGAACAATTCTTGATAATCAAGAAACTCAAGCAGAGCCACAGCGTAAAAATATTATGTGAAGTGTTCAATGTTCATCGAAGCAGTTATAACTACTGGCGAAAACGTCCAGTAGAAATTGATGCCGAAACAGCAAAGCTCCGTAGTTTAGTTAGCGAGGCACATGCCGCAAGCAACGGTTCTGCGGGAGCGAGAACCATTGCTGACATAATAACGAGTCAGGGAACTAACCTGAGTCGCTACAGAGCAACGAAGTTCATGAAAGCCCTTGGTCTAGTGAGCTGCCAAGTGCCAAAACACAGGTATCGTAAAGCATCACAAGAACATATTGAGATCCCAAACCTCTTAGGCCGCCAGTTTGCAGTTACGGAGCCAAACAGAGTTTGGGTTGGTGACGTTACTTATGTTTGGACTGGCTATCGTTGGATGTACTTAGCCGTAGTTTTAGACCTGTTCGCTAGAAAAACGATTGGTTGGGCAATGTCATTATCGCCCGATAGTCGATTAACTCGTAAGGCTCTTGCCATGGCTTATGAGTCTCGTGGTAAACCACAGGGCGTCATGTTTCACAGCGATCAAGGCAGTCATTATACAAGCCGAAGTTATCGGCAATTACTGTGGCGCTTTCAGATCAAGCAAAGCTTATCTCGACGAGGAAATTGCTGGGATAATGCACCAATGGAACGCTTCTTTAGAAGCTTGAAGACGGAATGGATACCTACAGTAGGTTATCGGAGCTTTGCAGAGGCACAACAAGAAATTACTCGATACATTATTGGGTATTATTGCCAACTCCGCCCGCACCAATACAACGGTGGTTTGACTCCCAATGAATCAGAACGATTGTTCTGGTTAAACTCTAGGAACGTGGCCAATATCAGTTGACCACTACAATCAAGGGTTCAAACTTACTGCTTTTATGCTCTAACATTCCTTTCAGCATGTGCGTTGCGTAAGTATGCCTTAGCATGTGACAGTGATACGTGAAAGGGTAAATTAAGCGACTTGAGAGCCTTACCAAAAGCAGAGCCTTGAGAAGTCCACTCTTGACCATCAGACGTTAAAAACAAGCAATCTGATACCACTCCTGACTCTTGCTGCTTCTGAAAACGAGCCTCATTTACATAATGCCACAAGCCCTCCATCAATCGTGTCGGGATGTGTATCTTGCGCTCTTTCTCACCTTTGGTTCGTGAAATGTTGACCTCATAGTAAGCTCTGTTTCCAGTAGGCTTTCTTATTACATGTAAGGGAAACAGCAACAGTTCTTTTCGTCTAATTCCTGTCTGTAGACATAAGCGAACCATCAGCTTTAAGGTTGGATTTTCAATCGCAGATAAAAGCTCTCGCACTTCAATTACCGATAAAAACTGAGCTTTCTTCTCAAAGGTTTTCATCATCAAATCAGAGCTGTATTTCTTACCACCATTTCTTACTGTATGAGCCAAAAACTGCTGGCCTTTATTCACTGAAACGGATTCTAGAGAGTAAGGTAATGACTTAAACCACTTACCGACGCCATAAGAATAGAAACGCACTATCGTTCTTAAATGCTGATTGGTTGAATTTACCGACATGCCAAACTCACCAACACAAAGGTCACGATAAGCACTAACTAACATTTCATCTTCGCTGCTTTCTGAAATGTCTCGCCAATCCAAACTGTTCTGCTCACAGAATGTCAGGAATTGAGCTAGGTGATTGCCATACGTCCACCAAGTGTTCTCACTATTCACTCGGCCTCGTTTTAAGCACTCATATACCAAGAACTGCAACGCCTCTACACAAAGCATTCCTGATTCAATCCCTAGATCTGAATTATCAGTCTCCCAAGTTAGCAAAGGGAAGTTAGGGTATTTGACGCTTTCTATCTCAAAATCAGATGTGGATTTAATGCAAAGCATAACGGCTCACTTAAACTGTATATACATACAGGCTAAGTGCTAAGGTTATACTTCGCAAGAGATTAGGGTGATTTTTATGCATACGTTGACTTGTAACACGTTATTGGACATAACCTTCTTAGAGTAATCACTTAAATTAGGAAAATACGGATAACTTTAGGTATCTTAAAGTCGCTTACTGGGCGGTCCAGTCCCGCTAGTTCAAATCACATGCCCCGTCGGCACACTTCTAAACAAGAAATCATTTAGGATGGGTTGTGCTCTTAACATTTGACTGATCAGCTTTATTGCAAAGCCTAGATCCATAATTCCCTTAGCTACCACAGTGCCATCAAACTCAATACTATTGAGTAATCCCTATTTGGATACTAATTTTACAGAGGTGTCAAAAGAGAAGCCGTTTGCTTCGCCCTACATTCAACTAAACGGAGAGACGAGATGTTAAAAACATTTTTGGTGATTTATTTCAGCTTATTCGCAGTAATTCAAGCAAGTTACGCAACAGACATGGATAAATCTAAGGCAGAACAATCTGCAAAAACCCTAGAGGTTGCCCAAGCTTTTCTGTGGGCTGCTGGATCTGGGGATATGGAACAGTTAAGTACTCTAATGGCTGACGATTTTGTTTGGCATAATGAAGGAGATGGTTCTATTCCTTGGATTGGTAACTGGGAGTCTAAAGAAACAGTTTTAAATACCTTCTTGCCTCGCTTTGGTGCTGGATTAAAAACAACGAGCTGGACTACAGATTATAGTTTTGCCAACGGTGATCAAGCCGTCTTTATGGGGACCATGAGTGCTATCGCAAACAACACTGGCGCTGACACTGGAAAATTTAGTTGGGCTGTGCGCGTTCAAGTCGTCGATGGGAAAGTAAAGAGTTGGAACTGGTTTGAAGACAGCTTTGCTGTCTCAAAAGCCTATCACACAGAGAAATAACAACTCTGAACATGTTTGATTTTACTGAGAATTGGCTTAACACTGAGAGGCTACCTCTCAGTGTGTAATTTAAGTGATTAGGGTTCAAAATCATCAATCCCATGATATAAACTGGTAAAAAGCCCGATTCTTAAGGCATGAAAAGTCGCTTAACTTGATGCTCAATCTATCTGGAGCCGATCACAAATGCCGTGCTATCAAGACGCGCGGCATTTCTAACTGTAAATGACTGTAAAATCAATTGAATCAAGATGCCAACTTGATAGTTTATAAACATGAATTTTTTATGGCTTAACAACCTATCAGGCAATTGATTATGCAAACCCGTACATGGAAAGACAGTTTGGTAAAGACTCAGTATGTCATGGACATTCTACTGCTGGTCGGCTTTATCTTAGTCTGTATCCCCAAAGCAACAGGTGTAGCGGCTCACGAATGGCTGAGCCTTTTGTTTATTATTCCTTTGATTATCCACTTACTACTGCATTGGGACTGGATGGTATCTCTTCCAAAAAATTTCATCCACAAGCAATCTGCTAAAGATCGATTCAATGCGGTTTGGGATGCTTTGTTCTACTTGGTCATGCTGATGGCAACACTCAGCGGCTTCTTAGTTTCCGAAGCTTTGCTACCTCGGCTCGGTATGCCAGTAGAGATACTGCCTGTTTGGTCCAAGCTACATCATGACCTAGGAAACCTAGTGATGCCAATGCTTGGTATCCATCTCGCTCTGCACTGGCAGTGGATAAAAGGTGTGAGCAGAAAAATGAGACAGAAACACAACACTAAGGCAGGTGTATAATGAAATATCTCGTTTATCGTTGGAAACAGCGCTCTGCTATTGTCTTAATCATCTCGCTTATCATCTGTGCAGTAATGTGGACCCTAGAGCTATCAACTTGGGCAGAAACAATAAATAGTGAAGCAACCGAGCTTGCACTCGAAGAAGGAAAACGAAACCTATCTGGGTTAGCGGTTTTCGGCGTCTCATTTGCTAAGCTTACTGTGCTGACCATGGTGCCCGCCTTTTTGTGTTATGGCGTGTTAAAGCTCTCTGCTTTTATCTTCAAAAACCGTACACACGAAAACCAAAACAAGCCTACTCGGCAAGTCCACTAGTCAAACAATGTCTCAGCCAGTGCGTCAAACATTCGACGCGCCCGCTGTCAGTGAACTAGCTGGGGCAGGTCTGCCTTTTGCCATTCATTACTATTTGTATATCAAAGTTACCAAATCATCGAGACATAAGTTTGGATGCAAAAGTCACAATGGGGCACAAACGTTCTAGCTGTCATGTTCACGTTGATCGTATTGGCACATATCTGGACAGCTTAATAGCGCTTTTCTTACAGTTCAGTATTGATTGTGTAAGTTGCTTTGGAGATTTACCTGTTTCTTATATCAAACCAGTGACATAGTTAACAGATTGATATTGATTAATATACCTAATAAAAACGCGGAGTTATCATTCACCGATTACTTTACGTATTTCAGTAGGACATTCTCATGAAGTTAAATTTGGTTCTTAACCACACAAATCAAGTCGAGCGATCAAAGTTTGTAAATTGCATCGATAAGCTATGCCAAGACAGCAAAGGAGATTCTGATTTAACCAAACAACTCGAGAAAATCGATGGCCAACTTAAAGCAGCATCAGGCAATGAAATCACGCAATTATTTAGTCTAATTCAGACTCTTTTCCAAAAGCACCTAAAAGAACAAATCGCTATCGGCGGACCTCAAGTGTCTTTACTTATCAATATCCTAGTCAGAGATGGGAATTGCATTGCTACCATTCCTTGGATTGAAAATCTTTATGCCAAAGAATATACCGAAATTGATGAGCTAAGCCAAAGCCTCATCAAAGAGATTGAAGAAAATGACTCAAGCGACTTTGAGCGATTGAATCGCCTAGATATATACCGTGAGTGCATGAAAACAGCATTTAACAACGATTTAAGGTCTAATCGCACCGCAAAGATATCTGAAGATGAACGAAGCATCTTAAATGTCTTAGCTGAACGTCTAGCGCTTTCAAGAGAGGAAATTCATGCGATTGAACACTCTGTCGACCCAATTCCAGAACTAGGTATTGAAAGTGCATTAGAGTACCTTCGAGAAAACGGTGTCATCCTTATCAACCGCCGTCGCTCTGAAATTATGATTGCCGATGAAGTTATCGAATCTCTTCATGACGTTCTTGGCAAAGAGCTGCATGATAAATATGTCCTTCGCATTCTAAGGTCACTTTCTGATGCTGATCTTTCCAATATACTCAAAAACCACGGCTACAAAATTCGTGGCATTGAAAGACAAGACAAAATAACCACAATTTCGCACTCTGGCTTATCAATCAGAAGTATTTTAATGACAGATCTTCACGCTGAAGATGCCACTCAAAATCAGAGAAAAGAACGAATCAAGCAACTCATTGAAGATATGGACCTCGATATTTCAAGAATAGGGACAAGGCTACAAGACCGCATTGATGTTTTAATTGAACACCTAAGGTCCTCAGAAGAAGAAGAGTTTAACGTACTTAGTGTAAGTGGCTATAAAGAACTACTCGAAGCACTGTCTCAAAACGAATTAAATGTTGAAGATAGGATTCGAGCAGACTTCGAAATTGAGAACAAAGAGACGCTCGACCCTGAACGCCTCAAAGCACTAAGTATCACACCATTGGATATCCTTTATCTCTATAGTAATGATGAGATTAAGACTATCCGCAATGATATGAATTTGCCTCGACGTGGCAACCCTAGAAGCCAAATTATCGAGAGCTTTGCCAGTGCCAATGATCGACTCATCGAAAACTATCATCTTTTGGCCTGTCGTGACCTTCAAGGACTTCAATCAGCAGGTATTGATATCAAAGAAGCAGATATCGGTGTGAAATTTGAGGAGGCGACTCGTTCGATTCTAGAGCAACTAGGCATGACTGTTGATGAGGATTTGAGAAAAGATATCAACACAGCTAAAGACAAGGCTGACATCATCATTTCGTTAGAAAATGATGATGTTATCGTTGGTGAAGCAAAGTCATTTAAGAATGGACAATTTTCCAAATACTCTTCAACGTCTAGACAAGTTAAAGCATATGTTAAGCGCTGTGAAGCCAACGGGCATCGGGTCGCTCAAGTACTTATTGTTGCACCTGCATTTTCTGATGACTTTGTTGATGCAGCTGATATGGATACAGAGATAAACATTTCTTTACTAGAAGCTGAGGGATTACAGAAAATTCTAGCCGCATTTAAACAGCGTAGAAACCCCAATTTTTCACCTAAATTATTGACTAAAGGTGGGCTACTGAAAGCTGACTTGATCTCCAAATCAATCTAAACACTGTTTATTGTCCGTTGAGACCTAGGGGTTACCGCTAGGTCTTTAATTTCTCTATCATTTTAAATTCTTGATGAACTAGAGCCAGATAGTTCACCTTCGTTAAGTCTAATATTGAGGTATAGGCAAGGCCTGAAAAAGCTAGACATTCTACTGGCATGAGAAAAAGTCAGTCAAATGACGCTAAGCAGAAGTATACGGTCAACCCGTCGTAAGGTTTGGGGCAGATCTGAGCTAGCTGGCACTTTTTAGAAAAGTGCCATGAGTAAAACTTCAGGTCTATCAAGCCTCTGGACAAAAACGCGTTAAACTCAAAACTCTAATTCACTTAACTGATATTAGAAAAAGTATCTTGAAACCTTAAAGCTGAGAGGTTGATACGGCGACGTTGAACAATGAGTCTTAGATCTCTAATCAGTCACGTTAGTATGGGTGAAGCCTGAAAGTGATAGACTTAGAAAGCGTATTAATAATAACCAACAAAAGTCTGGTGAGTGTGTTACCTTGGTTGTTATCCCTACCGCTTAGTGGGGACTTCTTTTCTTTTCCGAACTCGCATCTCGGCACTCCTTAGTTGCCCTCCTAAGCCTCACCGCAGGCTTTAATTATGTCCATTTCAACCCAAAAGTTAAGAAACATCTTCAAACTCACTAGAATTGAAAATGTAGAAATCAACAACGACGTACCCCATTTCGCACCTTGGTTACCACTTGCTCAAAAAGTAAAACCTGTAATCCCTTCGGCGATTGTATATTGCGAAGGTAATTTTGGTAAAATTGATGGTAAAACCGCTAATGGGTTAGTGAGACATTCGTTAAGCTATCGTATTCTATCGGTTATTGATAGTGAGTCTGCTGGCTTAGATGCTGGTGAAGTTCTTGATAACAAAGCCAATGGAATACCGATCCTTGCTAATGCTGAAGAAGCTATCATTCACGCAGAAAGCATTCCTGATTACTTCATTTTTGGCATTGCGCCATCAAGTGGCTTTTTATCTGACTTAGATAAAAGCATCATTTTAAATGCCATGTCACTAGGAATGAACATCGTAAATGGCTTACATGAATTCCTAACCGATGATCCTCTATTTTTAGAAGCCAGCTTAAAGAATAACGTTCGAATATTCGATACTCGCAAACCCAAAAATAAAGGCGAACTGAAAACGTTTAGCGGGAAAATACACAACGTTAAATGCCCGAGAATTGCTGTAATGGGGACGGATTGCGCGCTAGGAAAACGAACAACAGCAACAATATTGGCGAATGAACTGACTAAAAAAGGCCTTAACGTCGTTCTGATTGCCACTGGTCAAACAGGCATTATGCAGGGCGCACAATACTGCGTTGCACTCGATGCTGTTCCTTCACAATTTTGTGCCGGTGAGTTGGAATCTGTCATTGTACAGGCCTATGAAAAAGAAAATCCGGATCTGATTATTATTGAAGGGCAAGGAGCCTTGAGTCACCCTGCGTTTTCAACCAGCGCTTTTATCTTACGTGGCAGTTGTCCAACGGGTGTGATACTGCAACATGCCCCTAAACGTTTATATCGTAGTGATTTTCCTGATTGCTCAATGCCTTCGATTGCCTCAGAAATCAATCTTATCGAAACGTTTTCTAATACCAATGTTATTGGACTAACACTGAATCATGAAGATATGTCGTTGGATGAAACACGTTGTGCGATAGACACTTACACTACCGAATTTGGTTTACCGGTTACTGATGTCTTGTCACAGCCTGTTGAACATCTACTGCACATCGTAACGTCAGCCTTTCCTATAATAGCAAGTAAACTGGCCGAAAAAGGGTGAACTACCCTAGGTTAGACATCGATTGTGGGAAAGTTCATCATAACGCTCAGTTCCTGATTTCTCAGCTCTCACTGAAAAATATATCCGTTACGCCTGTAACAAAAGCCTTCCTCGGCCACCCTATCATCGCACAAGTTCTTATTGATGCTGGCGCACCAATGTTAGCCGATTCAAGAATCGAAAATCTTCAAAAGATGACTGAATCTGGCATTTCTATCCCCAAAATGCTGATACGTACACCCATGCTCAGTCAAGTGGCGAGCGTAATAAAATACAGTGATATGAGTTTAAACTCTGAAGTTGAAGTGATTCAGAGGCTTTCACATGCAGCGGAACAACAAAATTGCCGTCACGATATTATTATTATGGTTGAGCTTGGCGATCTCAGAGAAGGTGTGATGCCTAATCGCGTGATTGATTTTATCCGTGAGATTATTTCTTTACCAAACATCACGATAAAAGGAATTGGTACGAATTTAGCTTGTCGGTATGGTGTCGCTCCAGATGATAAAAATATGAATATTCTTTCTGATCTTGCCGATGGAATTGAAGCTACATTTGGGATCAATCTAGAAATTATTTCAGGGGGTAATTCTGCTTCAGTTAACTGGGCTCTTCAGAGAACAGGCTTAACTCGAGTCAATCACCTTCGTATAGGAGAAGCAATTTTTTTAGGCTGTGAGCCTTTAGAGCACGAAAATATCAAAGGCTTACATACAGATGCGATTTCTTTGACCGCTGAAGTGATTGAATCCAAAATTAAACCGGCTTTGCCTTGGGGAAGTCGGGGGTTAAATGCTTTTGGTGAAAAAGAAAACCTTCAAGATAGAGGGGAGGTATCGCAAGCTATTCTGGCATTAGGCCGCCAAGATGTTTGTGTCGGCGGGCTTAAGGCTCCGAATGGGATTAAGATCATGTCTTCAACTAGCGATCACCTTGTCCTTGAATCCTCACAGAAACCACTACTTGTAGGGGAAAAAGTCACATTCAGTTTAGATTACAGTGCGCTCTTATCTTCTATGTCTTCACGTTATATCCATAAATATTTTAAGGCACCTAAAGGGAGAAGAAAGGAAGAAGGAGCGCATAATGCTACGAACAACTGTAATTCTCTTCGTCAGTGTCATGCTTAACGGTTGTCAGATAAGCCCAATAAAATCTAATGGACTTGCCGATTATAGAGCGACAGTTATTTCAAGCCAACTTCCACAAGAGTTAGGCTCAATCACACTCGTAAATGCTCAGTCAGAGGGCAATAGTGTCACTCTTGTTTTCATAAAAAAGAAAACTTTGAATATGGACCGCTTAGTAGAAAAAGTCGCCGTTAGTTTTTGTGACAACATCGAAATAAGACCACTATTAGAGAGTGGGATCTCTTATCGAATCATTACCTTAGGAAAAAATGAGAAAGTAGAAAGCCTTAACGTCATTTCTCTAGCTAAGTGCTCTAATTGAATGCTTAGCAGTCGAATGGATAAAAGCCAATACGAGTTGTTCAATGTACTCAATGACACTATTTTATTGAGGTTTGACCGCCTTACGCCTTGGGAAAAAACTTTATCACAGAGTTACACCATAAGGTCGTAACTAGACAACTCATTTCAATTAAACAAAAACAGCTTGCTTTAAAAATTTCAATGAAAGCCTATAAATCAAAGAAGAAAAACGCGCGTTCCAACGTTTAATTTAAGCTTGTGTATACCTAATCTGTTCAAGGTCCTCTAAACCTTGGACAGATTAGTAGTATTTGCACTTAACGTATTGAAAATAATCAAGTGTAGCGGTGAATGGGTAACAACTTTCAGCGTAATAGCAATTGAAACACCTAAGTATTTAGGTTCCTTTTCGATTAACACTCAGTACCTTCTGAAAGCAACAATGCATCTTCTAATTCAACCCCAAGATAGCGGATTGTATTATCTACCTTGGTATGACCAAGTAGTAGCTGCACCGCTCGGATATTTTTCGTTTTTGCGTAGACTAACGTCGCTTTTGTTCGCCTCATCGAGTGAGTGCCATACAAGTTAGGATCCAACCCCAGATTAGAAGCCCATCTCCTCACTAAGTATCGATAGTACGAATAGCTATTCGGTTGTTGCTTTCGCCTTTGGCTTGGGAAAATAAAATTGCTGTCATGTAGCGAAGCCATCAAAATCCATTTCATTAGACTCTGTTGAGTTCTTGTCGTTATCTCAAATTGAACTTCAATATCTGTTTTGCGCTGGATATGCTTAACGCGGTTAAATATCCTATCTTGCGAAGATACATCGCAAACTCTGAGAACGAGCAAATCACTTGCTCTAAGTTTGCTATCAATAGCTAAGTTGAGCAACGCAAGCTGCATCAAATTATTTTCAATTTCTAATCTGGTTCTGATCCGCCAAATTTCCTCAAGCCGAAAAGGCTTTTTGACGGTAAACGCCCCATGAACCTACAGGGCGATATTACTAATGTTTGAAGTTCCAAGGTAGGAGCGCATCGATATCTGGCTCAGCTTTCGCTAGCTCCTTCATGCACTTGACCATGTAATCGTAGAGGATAAGCCCATTGGCTTTTGCGGTCTCGACAATGCTATAAAGCATTGCGCTCGCTTCGGCGCCATTAGGGTTGGTCGAGAAGAGCCAGATGGTATGACCTTATATACTTAGACTTACCTACTGGTGCGTTTTTGGAGGTCATCAATATGGAATCCGTCAACTATTCTGCTTATATTGGACTTGATGTGCACAAGGACACAATTGCTGTTGCGATTGCAAGTCCAGAGCGGCAGGGAGAAGTTCGATTTTATGGGAATATTTCTTCAGCAAAAGATGCCGTTATTCGTCTAATGAAGAAGCTAATCAAGCTTCACGGTACGATCCTTGTCTGCTACGAAGCGGGCCCAACAGGCTACGGTCTATATCGATTGTTACTTAGCATGAACATAGAGTGTACAGTTGTGGCTCCTTCTAGAATACCTAAGATATCAACCAACAAGATCAAAAATGATCATCGAGATGCCGTCGCTTTAGCGAGGTTGTTAAGAGCGGGTGAGTTAGTTGATATCTGGGTACCCGACCTGACACATGAAGCTATGCGAGATCTTGTGAGAGCCAGAAGCTGTGCAAAGAAAGATACTAAAGTTGCCAAGCAGCGAATCCAAAGTATTCTTCTGAGAACGGGTAAAAAGTATGAAAAGAAAATGTGGACTGTCCGCCATCGAGTATGGCTAGCCAACCAATCTTTCCCCTTAGCTTCTCAACAAATAGCTTATGAGCACTATCGACAAAGCTTGGAGCAAATAGAAAACCGTATTGAGCAATTAGACCAAGAAATTGATAGGTTACTTCCTAACTGGTCACTTTATAACTTGGTTAATCAACTGCAAGCTCTAAAAGGTGTCGGACGTACGATTGCAATCTCCGTAGTGGCTGAAGTGGGTGATTTCTCCCGATTTAGTAATCCGAAACAAATAATGGCATTCCTTGGCCTAATACCTGGTGAACACTCAAGTGGTAGTGTGACTCGTAAAGCAGGGATCACTAAAGCTGGAAATGTTGAGTTAAGACGACTTTTGTATGAGGCAGCATGGGCATATAGAAACAATGCTAAGGTCGGTAGCTGGTTAACTGCGAATCGACCAGATAGTGTTTGCCAAGAAGCCAAAGATATCTCCTGGAAAGCTCAGCAGCGATTATGCTTCCGTTACCGAAGCTTGGTAGCTAAAGGGAAAAAGTCACAAATAGCAATTACTGCTGTTGCGAGAGAGTTACTTGGATTCATGTGGGACATTGCTGTCACCACTCGAAATCAGAGAGTTTAAAATTTGCTTGGAAGTGAAGAAGCTCAGGTGAGTAATCCTCGTCAAGAATTTAAGTCGACCACTTGGTTAGATACTAGCAGCCAGATAGAGGTAAACTCATTACGAAAACCATGTTGGGGCTAAAGATCCCCGAATAAGAGTATGTATAACCCAAGTTATTGCTAATTCACTTTCAGGCAATTCTAATGTTGAAAGCATGCCTCGTCTCACAGAGGAGAGAGAGGTTTTGTCGAAAAACTTGAAAAAGGTCATAAGAGTTTTTCCTGCCAATGACCAGCGGCTTAATTGCGCGCTCTGCGCGATTATTATCGATAG